>JASLXW010000243.1:0-3166 GCA_030740135.1 Nitrospinota bacterium | reverse complement strand
CCGCTGGGGGGGGGGGGGGGGGCAGCCCTCCCGGGGCTTCGCCGGCAAACCGCCAATCGCTCGATCAGCCGGGCCGTTGCGCCGCAGGCGCGTCAACCCCGCAAATCAAACAGGTCTATCGCGTTCCCGCCCAGGACGGCTTCCGACTCCGAATCCGAGAGGACGCCGACCTTCCGCACCAATCCGACCGGGTCCGGGTCCTCCATGTCGTAGGGATAATCGCTTCCCAGGCAGACGTGGTCCGCCCCCACGGAACGAATCACAAACTCCAGCGTCGTGGGCGAGAAGACCACCGTCCCGAACCAGATGCGGTCGAAATATTCGCTGGGGGGCTCGGGGATGTCCGCCCGGGTGTCCTCGCGGATCCCGTAGGCGTGGTCCCAGCGTCCCCGCAGGAAGAGTGTCGGCCCCCCGCCGTGGGTGAAAAACGCCCGTAGCCGCGGGAACCGCTCGAAGACCCCCGACAGGACCATTCGCGCCAGGTTCAGCGCGTGGTCGAACGGGAACCCGCAGAGGTTGAAGAGGTGGTAGCCCTCCATGCCCTGGCGGGAGGCGGGCGTGATGGGATGGACGATGAGCGGCACCCCCAGATCCTGAACGGTCTCATAGAGGGGATCGAAACGCCGATCGTCCAGGTGGACCCCGTCGACGTTGGAATTCACGAAGATCGCCCGGGCGTTCAGGTCCCGGACCGCGCGCCGCGCCTCTTTGACGCCGGCGGAGACATCCATCAGGGGCACCGCGGCCGTCGGGTAAAACTTCCCCGGATGCGCCGCGGCCATCCGGGCGCCGTCCTCGTTGACGGCGGCCAGGTGCTCGGCCACAAATCCGGCGTCCTGCCCAAAGAACGCGTGGGTGGCGGAAATCGTCAGGAGCTGCGCGTCGATCCCCCGCTGCTTCATCGCCTCCAGCCGGATCTCGGGCTCGAACATCTCCGGTCCGACGGAAAGCGTCCGGAACCCGAAGTCGATGGCCAGGTTGCCCGCGGCGTCCTCCGAGGCGTCGATCCCCCGGGCCTTGCCTTCTTTCAGAATAAACCGCTTGGCCGCCTCGCCGATGAAGTGGTTGTGTACGTCGATAATCATTTGCGCGCTCCTCCGGCGGTCGCCTTGCGCCCCGCGAAACCGACGCGGGTCATGAATGCAATTCGAACAGGACCTTGGCGTTGTCACCCAATACAGCGTTCACCCCGGGATCGGACAGAGAGCCGACTTTGCGCACCGTGCCAGCCGGGTCCGGGTCCGCCATGTCATAGGGGTAGTCGCTGCCCAGGCAGACGTGATCCACGCCGACCGAGCGGATCACGAATTCCAGCGTCGGGGGATAGAACACCATCGACCCCAGCCAGATCTGGGGCAAGTAGGCGCTGGGCGGTTTGGGGATGGTCGCGCTGGTGTCCTCCCGGGCGCCGTAGGCATGGTCCCACCGGCCGCGCAGGAACGGGGCCGTCCCCCCGCCGTGAGTGTAGAACGCCTGGAGCCGGGGGAAGCGCTCGAAGACCCCGCTCAGGACCATGCGCCCGAGGTTGAGGGTCTGGTCGAACGGGAATCCGCAGATGTTGGACAGGTGGTAGTCTCCCATCGCGTCCAGGGCGGCCGGGAACGCGGGATGGATGAACAGCGGAACCCCAAGGCCCTGCACCGCTTCATAGAGCGGGTCGAACCGGGCGTCGTCCAGATAGACCCCGTTGACGTTGGACACCATGAAGACCGCCCGGGCGCCCAGTTGGTTGACGGCCCGGTCGGCTTCGGCGACGGATTTGGGAACGTCCTGGAGCGGGACCATGGCGGCCGGGAAAAACTTTCCCGGGTGCGCCTTCTCCAATCCGGCGATGTGGTCGTTCACCACCCCGAGGTACTCGGCGGTGAAGGAGGGGTCTTTGCCGAAGAGGCAGTGGCTCGGGGCGATGGTCACGAGTTGGGCGTCGATTCCCATGTCGTCCAGCCATTTCAGGCGGAGGTCCAGATCGAAGAACCCCCGGTCGGCCTCGAGCGTCCTCCCTCCCCCGAAGTCAAGGACCAGCCCCCCCTCGGCATCCTCGGAAGCGTCGATCCCCTGGGCCTTGCCCTCCTTGATGAGGAACGCCTTCGGCGCTTCTCCGATAAAGTGATTGTGGACGTCGATGATCATTTTTGTCCTCCCGATGCTGACAAATCCCGCAGAATATCCTGTGTTAGACCTAAAATATTCAAGGTCTTTTTTCCCGGTGGTTCCTTTCCTTGTGAAACTCTATGGGCATAACGATTTGTCTCCTTTCTAACCGTATCGATCTTCCTGTAGGTATCGGATGAAATTAGCTTGGCTTTGGTGTGGGCAAACTCATTCAGCGTTTCTAACGTACCCACTTCAAGCTTTAATGCCAACTTCAACGATGCTTCGACGATTGCTCTGCACAAAACGATTGAAGCCGTATTAAGTCCATACAAGAAGCAACGATATGCCTCAGCACAAGCGAGTTTAACCTCTTCGGGTACAGATTTCTTTGAAAAAACGTTCCGAATCATGAGCGCACGTCTGACATTATCATTTAACATGTCAAGGAACTGATATGCATAAAAGTCCTGATAGGCAAGGGTAAGTTCGATAGGCTCTCGTCCCAGAAGAAATATTTCCACCTCTATACTAGATAGGACGTCTTCGGGAATTACAAACTTTTCCTTTGCCTCAAGAAAACGGCCAAGCGATCTTGAAAAGAGGGCATCACTTAGGAGTTTGTTTTCTTCCTCAGACAATTCAGACCAGTTGTCCCACGATTCGCCTTCCGCCAAACGCTTCTCAAGCTCCTGGCGGAGATCTTTCGGGATGCTGATATCTCTTTTCCATTTCGCACACTCGTCTATCCTTTTCCTTAGAATATCGCCCAAGTCCAAGGATACTGTTTGCGTGTGGGTCATGATGCCTCCCAAGAGGGTCGCTTTCCACCAACAAATTCCATCGAAGACTTACAGGGCGGCTACGGAACCCAACTCCTACAATTTAGCACAGTCCCAGCCTAGCCCGAATTTCTCACAAAGAGAAGGAGGAAGTGTTCTTCCATGTTGACCACTCGTTGTGGTTGAACCCATTCCACCGGAAAGGGTGGAGGACTCGGCATGGACACCCTGTATTAGGGCAAGACCCAAAATCAAAGGATGCAAAAGCAGGGATGATTGGCTTGAGCAGATTC
>JASLXW010000242.1 GCA_030740135.1 Nitrospinota bacterium | reverse complement strand
CCCCTTTTATGGAGGGCTACGTCGGAAACATCGTCCTGATCGCCGATCTCAACAAGCCCGAGAAGCCGGAGGAGGTGGGCCGGTGGTGGCTGCCGGGCCAGTGGACCGCCGGAGGGGAGACACCCGACTGGGAGGGCACGCGCCACAAGTGCCATCACCCCCTCCGGATGGACGACCGGCTTTACGTCAGCTATTGGCTCGGCGGGTTCGTCATCCTGGACATCTCGGACATGACCCGGCCCCAAATGCTGAGCCACGTCGACTGGAGCCCGCCCTACCCTTGTCCGACGCACACGGCGCTGCCCATCCCCCACGAGATCCGGGGCCGGAAGTTCATGGTGGTCACGGACGAGGACGTGGGGGACCGGCTGGCCTCCAAGCCCAACGGCTGGTTCTGGATGGTGGACATCACCGATGAGACGAACCCCGTCCCCGTCTCCACCTGGTCCTATCCCCAGGACCACGACTTCGACCCGAACGAATGGTTCGGCGCGCATCAGCCGCAGGAGCAGGTCTACGACCACAACCTCCTGTGCCTAACCTGGTTCGCCGGAGGAATGCGCGTCCTGGACATCGGCAACCCGTACCGTCCCGAAGAAGTCGGCCATTTCGTCCCCGGGCCCGGCAAGGGCCAGACGATGGTCCAGAGCAACGACGTCTTCATGGACGCCGACGGATTGATCTACCTGCTGGACCGGTTCGACGGGTTGGAGATTCTGGAATACACGGGCTGACCCCGGCGCAGCCGGCCGGCGGGGCGATTGCGCCGGAGAATTTCATTCTCCGGCGACCACCGAGAAAACCCCTTTGGATCGCTTGGAAACAGAAGGCCGATCTCAGGTTCGGCGGGTGGCGTCGAACCATGAGCGGGAAAGCGCTCAGGCCCCCACCTCCTCCATCACGGCGTCCGGGATGTCGAAGTTGGAGTAGACGTTCTGGACGTCATCTTGATCTTCCAGGGCGTCCATCAGTCTGAGGACCTGTCGGGCTTTTTCGGCGTCGAGCGCGACCGTGCTCTGGGGGACCATCGTCTGCTCCGCGGAGGCCAGGGGGATGCCCTGTCCGGTCAGCGTGTCCCGGACGGTCTCGAACAACTCGGGGTCGGTCGTGACCTCGAAGCACCCATCTTCCGTCTTGAGGTCCTCCGCGCCGACCTCCAGGGCGATTTCCATCAGCCGGTCCTCATCCGCACGGTCGGCATCGATGAGAATAACGCCCTTCATCTCGAACATCCACGCCACCACCCCGGTCTCGCCCAGGTTTCCGTCGTTCTTGGAAAAGAGGTGGCGAATTTCCGCTACGGTCCGGTTCCGGTTGTCCGTCAGGACGTGGATCATAACGGCGACCCCGCCCGGCCCATAGCCCTCGTAGGTCACTTCTTCGTACATAACGCCCTCGAGCCCGCCCGCGCCCTTCAGGATGGCCCGCTCGATGTTGTCCTGGGGCATGTTGGCGGCCTTGGCCGCGGCGATCGCCGTGCGAAGCCTCGGATTGGCGTCGGGATCCTTTCCGCCCATCCGGGCCGATACGGTGATCTCCTTGATCAACTTGGTGAAAACCTTCCCCCGCTTGGCGTCCGTTGCCGCTTTTTTGTGCTTGATGCTGGACCACTTTGAATGCCCGGACACGACCCTCGACCCCTCCCGCCAGAGAAAAGAATCATCCTTTCACGAAGCGCCGTTCACAAGACGGAGAATGAAATCCAGTTATCATCCGGTCCCTGAAAAGTCAAGGATGCGCGCGGGTGATGAGTGCGTTTTGATCATTCAACAAGTCGGTTTCCCCCATTGCCATCGTCCGTCAATAACGGGCCCCGCTGTTTCCGAAGGAACGGATACCGGATTCTTCACCTAACCCGCCTTCTTCTGTTATCAGTTGATCACCCAGACAGAATCACATGGCACATGATTTGCGTGCCTACAAAGGAAAAGAAATTGTTACCCCTGTATTTGGTTGGGGGATATCATTACATGCGATATCACCGCCGATTGAGATTTACGGAGCTCCGCGGCTGGACCGGCGCCCTACTCAGGGCGGGCTTGTTGATGACCGCAATCTCCGGTTGCGTTGTTTCCAACCCTTCCCTGAGCGAGCTCGAAACCCGGCTGGAAGGCAAGCTTGCCAGCCTGAGAAGCGATGGAGGTTACGACTACAACACCTTCCTCGTCGATGGGAAAAAGGTCAATCTTGATCGGATTCTCCGCTCGATGTTCATCTTGAAATCGATCGCGGAATTCGAAATGAACAACGGCCAAGTGGTGCGCACGGCCAGCCAGGCCACAGGGGTCGTCCTTTTCGATCGCTACGTGCTCACCGTGGACCACGCCGTATCCAACTACACCCTCGAACTCAAATCCACCCAGGGGAAAAGCCCGATATCCGTCCGGAGGACGAAGCAAGAGACCTTCATCTTCGTGAACGGGGAGCCCCACCGCCTTCACGGCCTCTTGAGAGGCCGGCACACCGACGTCGCCCTGTTCCGCCTCCCCGACGGGCTGGAGCTTCCCAGCTTCCCCTACGAGATCGGCAACAGCGACGAGCTGCACATCGGCAATTTCATCTACGTGGTGGGCAATCCGATGAACATGGGGTTCAACGTCCGCGAGGGGATCGTCAGCACCGTCAGGGCCCCCGAGCGGCTCAACGTCATCAACGCCGTTCCCGCCAACGCCTTTATGGTCAGCAACGGCCTGAACCCGGGCGACAGCGGGACGCCCGCCATCGCCATCCGCGACGGACAATTCGAGCTGGTCGGTCTGACGCAAGGCACCTTTCTGACGGGCCAACGGCTCGGCTGGGTCATCCGGATCAACTCCATCCTGGAGAAAATCCGTCCATACATCGGACGCATCCGCACGGCCGACCGCAACCTCCCCTGAACCAGCCGCCGTTCCAACCCCTTTCCCAAAGATTCTTCGATCCCGTGGTATAATCGGGGCGTTTATCGAGACACGGGGGCGCCCGGCCGCCGGGGGTTGCGGGTGCGGACCTTTGAATCCCGGTCGAGGGCTTTCCCTCCGGGAATTCCTCACAAAAAACGGTCCGGAAGAAACGGGTGACGAGAGGCGCGCTTCCCACTCCGAAGCTCAACCGCCGCCAGCGGCGCGTTTTTTTGGCCGGCGGCGGCGCCCTCCGATTGGGGGACAGGGTCCGGGTCCTCTACTCGGAATCGGACCCGCGCCGAAATCGCCCGGCCCCGGGGGGCGTCCCCCCGGCCGCGCCCGGCCCGAATCAAGGCTCCCGCTGATCGGAAGGAAAGGCCGTCCCGGATGCCGAATCAATCCGAAACCCCTTCCGCCCCGATTGACGCGCTCATCTCCCTGATGGGCGACCCGGACCCGTGTGTCTGGCCGCCCGTCGAAAAGCAACTGCTCAAGCTGGGCGGGGAGACGCGCGATTCCCTGTGGAAAGCGGCGGAGGGAGGCGACAGCTCCCTCGTCCGGATGAGGGCGCGGGAGGTCCTCGCCAAACTTCATGCCGAAACCCTGACGGACAGCTTCAGAAATTGGGTCGCCTCGGGCCGGCCCGAGCATGACCTGGAGGAGGGGTGGTTCCTGTTGACGAAGCTGGAATATCCCGGCCTGGACGAAGGGGCCTACCGCCGGAGACTGGATGAGATGGCCGCCGACCTGGACCCGCTCCTCCGGGGCGTCAGGGACCTCGACGCCCTCAAGGTCTTCCAGCGATATATCCATTTCGAGAAGGAATTTCGCGGCAACGTCCAGGGGTATCACGAAGCGGAAAACAGCTACATCAACTGCCTCCTGGACCGCGGCCTCGGAATTCCCATCAGCCTGGCTTCGCTTTACCTGTTGATCTCCCGGCGCGTGGGTCTCCCTTTCGAGGGGATCGCCGCTCCGGGGCATTTCCTTCTGCGATACCGAAGGGACCGGGCGGGGATGGACCCCGTTTACATCGACGCCTTTCACGGCGGAAGGAACCTGACCCGGAAAGAGTGTGCGGCGTTTCTCCGGTCCATGGGGCATGTCGTCCGGCGCGAGCTGGACACGCCGGTGAACAGCCGCCACATCCTTGCGCGGATGTGCCGGAACCTGGCGACGATCTACGGCGCCTCCGGTCCCGCGCAAAAAACGGAGCGGCTGATCGCGTGGATCGGCATCCTCGAGTCCGCCGGTCCTTCGGACGCCTGAGCCGCGCACAGGGGAAAACACAGCGCGATCCATATCAAGCGGCCCAACGGAACACCCACCGGGGATCTCTATCCCCTTGAATTGGAGATTCCGAGAACCGGGATTCCGCCCCGTTGACCGTGAGAGAAGCGGAACGAGATGTCCCGCCGAAAGGGGCCGGCCCCCGGTTCGCAGGAGAAAACGATGGAGAACAAAACACCCGAGGAATTGAGCAAAGTGCACCTGGAATCCGCACAGGCCGCACTGGAGAACGGGGACGCCCGGAAGGCGCTGGAGTCCGCCCGCGAGGCCTATGAGGTCTGTCCGGACCAGTACCCCGCCAATTACAACGCCCTTTCGCTGGCCGTGAGGAGCATGGAGGAATTGGACATCGCGGAGGAGGCCCAGGCCCTGCGCGAAACGATGGAAAAGCTCCTCTTCGAACACGACACCAAGCCCCATGCCGAAGTGGAGGCCCGCGCCAAACACCCGCTCAAAAAAGACAAGAAACCTTAGCGCGCACTTCTCACAACCGTTCGGCCAAATGGCTATCCCTCAACGCGCCCGAAAACGCAACGTCAAACTGAGTCTGCCTCTGGCCGGGGCGGCGTTGACCTTGTGGATGATCCAAGGCTGCGCCCCGGACGCCATTCCCTACCTCTTCCGGCTCGGGGTGAACCAAGCCGGCCTTCTCTCCCAAAGACGGCCCATCGGAGCGGTCCTCAAAGATCCGAAGGCGGTCCTTGACCCGGAGGCCAGGAGGCGCCTCGGGCTTGTCGCCGAGGTCCGGGAATTCTCCCGCCGCATCGGTTTGACGCCGGGGGGCGCTTACATCCAGTACGCCCCGGTCCGCCTCGAGGTCTTCGTCGTCACGGCGGCCGAGCGGACCCGCTTGAAGCGGCGCACCTGGTGGTGGCCGATACTCGGCGCCGTGCCGTACAAGGGCTTTTTCTCCAAAGCGGGGGCGGCGGACGAAGCGCGAAGGCTCCGCGCCCAATCGCTGGACACCCATGTCCGGACGGTCCGGGCCTACAGCACGCTGGGCTGGTTCGACGACCCGGTCGTTCCGGCGATGCTGAAGGGCGGCCTGGGATCTTTTCTCGGCGTCCTGATTCACGAGTCCGTCCACGCCACGTTCTTTCGCAAGGGCAACGCCCCGTTCAACGAGCAGGCGGCGGTCCTCGTCGAGCGGGAGGGCGCGAAACGGTTCCTGCGGGGAAAATTCGGGCGGGACTCAAAGGCGCTCGGGCGATACCAAAAGGGGCTGGCGAAGGGCGAGCGGTTTCTGGAAATCCTGGACGGCCTTTACGCGGAGCTCTCCCGCCTCTATCGGAGCCAGCGCACCGACGCCGAGAAGCTCACGCGGCGCAAAGACATCTTCCGAAAATTCCTCGCGACCCATCCCGCCCTCGCCCGGCGCCTGCGGCGGGAGGAAAAATCCGCCGGGCTGCGGACCGAGCTGAACAACGCCTACCTTCTTTCCTACCGGCTTTACTTCGCGAACCGGGACCGGATGCGGAGGATCTTCGACCGAATCGGCCGGGATCTCGTCAAGATGGTCGGCCTTCTCAAACGGGCCGCGGAAGCCGAAGGCGACCCTTTCGAGGCGTTGGAGAGGTTGGCCCATCCGGGGAATCTTCGTGCGAAGCCGTCGCCGGTTGGCCGTGAAAACCCCCGGCTTCCCTTTTGAGCGGGGGAAGTGGAATCATCGGCCCCCGCACGGAATCGCGGCGGGCCGCGTCGATCCGGCTCATCGGGCGTTCACCCGCCCGACGCTCATTGTTCCAATTCGGATTTCACTTTCAACTTGAGCGCGATGAACGTCTTGTGGTCGATCCGCAGGAGGCGGTTCAGCTTTTTCGTCATGTAATCCTCGAACTTGTCCATCGTCCCGTCGGCGTAGACCACCTTCCAGATCATCTCCATGACCTCGAATTTCCGCTCCCGGGTCAGGGCTTCGTTCATCTGGGCCGCGAAAGACCACACGTCGGTGGATTTCCGGCGCGCCTCCCGGGCGGCCTCGACAAGGTCGTGTACGCCCGCGTCGGTCAAGTCGAAGCGGCCCTTCAGCACCTGGACGATCTTCTGAAACTCCTCCGGGGAGAGGTTGTCGTCCGCCATGGCGGTCTCGACCAGGAGGCCGCACGTGGCCATCCGCAGCTCCGCCTCGGCCTTTGCGGACGGCTCTCTTTTTTCCGAATCAGCGC
>JASLXW010000241.1 GCA_030740135.1 Nitrospinota bacterium | reverse complement strand
GTTCTCGAAGGATTTCCACTCCACCCAGCCGTTTCCGACGATGGGAGAGTGTGTCGAGAACGCGAAGTATGTCGCCAATAACTGGATTGAGAGGAACCCGTAGGCCAAGCAAACGGAGGTTTTCCGCAGGATTGATACTTATGATAAGATATATTATGTTAACCGGTAGATGTGAGATATGCTAGGGTATGACATTAAGGATACTCGTCAATCTATCTAAATTAATAAGAGATATCATTTCAGAACATTAACAAACTCCCGGACGTAATTTACATCCACAGGATTTTCGGTGCGCCCTTCCCGCTTGATCCCTGTCCCGATGATCGCCCCGTCGGCCGAGGAAAGGAGCGCTTCGGCGTTCGTGGGCGTGACGCCGCTCCCAATCAGGACGGGGAGGGAGGGAACCTTCCCTTTAACCAGGGTCAAATCGTCACAGGAGGCGGCGGCGCCGGTTTCGCCTCCCGAGACGATGAGGGCGTCCGCAAAGCCGCGCGACGCCGCGTCCGAAGCCTCGTTCGCCAGGCTCGATGTCCCGATGGGCGAGGAATGCTTGACGGCGACATCGGCGAAGATAGCGAGATCCGGCAGATAACGCCTGCGCTCGCGCTGGACTTCATAGGCCGTGGCCTGAATAAGCCCCTGGTCGGTGAGCCTCGCGCCCACGAAGACGTTGATCCGGATGAATGCCGCCTCGGCGGCGTATGCGACGGCGAGGGCGGCCCGGGCGTCGTTCCGAAGGACGTTGATGCCAAGGGGAATATCAACCGCTCGGCGAATGCGCCGGCCGGCCTCTGTCATCGCGGCGATGGTGGCGGGGGGAACGCGGTCGGGAAAATACGGCGCGTCATTGAAATTCTCGATGACGAGGCCGTGCATCCCGCCGTCTGAAATTGCTTTTGCGTCCGCGAGGGCGATCTCCAGCGTCTCTTCCCAGTCCGCCTGAAATCGAGGACTTCCGGGCAGGGGTCCCAGATGGACCATCCCGATGAGGGGCCGATCGGCTCGAAAGAGCGGTTTCAGGTCCAAGCCATCATCCTCAGGCGAACGCCTTCACATCCCGAGAAAAGCGGGAGAAGGCCAAGGCCCCTCCCCTCCCCCTGTCAGTCTTCGATAAACGCCACCAGCCGGCACATTGCGCCTTCGCCGCCGTCGAACCGCCAGGGGAAGCAGCCCACCTTGCAGCGCCGGTTCAGCACCTCGTCGATGTCCCCGCCCATGTTCTCGACGTGGACGCACCCCGCCGCGAAGGGGGTCTTGTGCATGACGTACCAGTTGTCGCGGGGAAACACCTCTTCGAGCTTCTTGCCCACCTTGTCCTCGAACTCGGCGGCCAGATGGGGGACGCGTTCGGCGATGTGGGTGTTCATGGGATGGTCCCCGGACCCGCAATCGAAGGCCGTCCAGCGGATCTCCATATCCACCAGCCAGTCGGCCAGCTCGGTGTACCCGCCCGGGTGCTTGCACATGTACTTGAAGTCGTCGGGCTTATCTCCGCCCACGTAGTGGTGATGGTAGCCGGTGTGGTAGATGAGGATGTCGCCTTTCTTGATCTCCACCTCCTGGCTGGTGAGCATCTCGGGCGTGATCATCCCCCATTCCTCGACTTCGCCGCTGATGTCCACGATGGCCGCGTCGCCGTAGAGCCAGTTGACGTCGTAATCGCCGATGTTCCGGCCGCCCGGAACGGCGTGCATCTGCGAGTCCAGGTGCGTGCCGATGTGGAGCGTGGTTTCGATGGCCTGGGCGTTGATCCCGGACGAGCTGATGGTCTGCCAGTAATAGATCTTCGGCGGGACGTATCCGACCCAGGCCGGCGTGTGCATGTTCCAGGGGTGGCTGAGATCGACCAGACGCATGTTCTTTTCTCCTGAACGGGTCAAAAATGGGCCGGACGCTCGACCCAGGATAACCGGGACGGATGCAACCCGGAATGATAGCCGCCCTTGCCCTTCAATTCAAATTCAACGCACCTTCCGCGTTCCGCCCCGGCGGCAGCGGGCGATTGTCCTGATTATGGTAATCTGATGGGGTGGGAAATCGCTTTCCGCCTTGAGGAGAAGGGCCCAACATGCCGAAGACTGAACGTCGCGAGGCGAAGCCGCCCGAGCTTTCCCCGGACGTGGCGGCAATCACGGACGAGGCCGTCGAAATTCGCAGGGACCTCCACGCCCATCCCGAGCTCGGCTTCCAGGAGGAGCGCACCGCCTCGGTCGTCGCCGACCGGCTGAACGCCCTCGGTCTCGAGGTCGCCGTCGGCGTCGCCAAGACGGGCGTCGTCGGCCTGCTCCGGGGAGGCCGGCCCGGCAAAACCGTCATGGTCCGCGCCGACATGGACGCCCTGCCCATCCAGGAGGCGAACGACGTCGCGTACCGCTCGCAAACCGACGGGGCCATGCACGCCTGCGGCCACGACGGGCACACCGCCATGGCCCTGATGGCCGCCCGGGTCCTCAAGGACCGGCGGGATGGGCTGCCGGGCAACGTGAAGTTCATTTTCCAGCCCGCCGAGGAAGGGCCGGGCGGCGCGGCCCCGATGATCGAGGCGGGCGCCCTGAAGGACCCGGACGTGGACGCGGCCATCGGAATCCACCTCTGGAACGACCTGCCGGTGGGGCGGATCGGCGTCCAGTCGGGACCGATCATGGCGAGCATGGACGCCCTGGAGATCACCATCCGGGGAAAGGGTTCGCACGCCGCGAAGCCCAACGACGGCGTGGACCCGATCGTCGCGTCGGCGCACGTCATCACGGCCCTCCAGACCCTCATCAGCCGGGAGCGGAATCCACTGGACCCCGCCGTCCTGACCATCGCCTCGATTCACGGGGGAACGACATTCAACGTGATTCCGGACGAGGTGAAGCTCCTCGGGACGGTCCGGACGCTCTCGGACGAGCTTTGGGAGGCGATGCCCGGCCGCGTGAAGCGGATGGCCGAGGGCGTCGCCGCGGGGTTCGGCGCGACGGCCGACGTGGATTACCGGAAGATGTACCCGGTGACGCGGAACGATCCCGAGCTCGCCGACCGGGTGGAGGCGCTGGCGCAGGACCTGGTCGGTCCGGAGGCCGTCATCCGGCACCAGACAACCCTGGGGGGCGAGGACATGTCGTTCTTCCTCCGCGAAGTGCCGGGGTGCTTCTTCTTCATCGGCTCGGCCAACGCCGAGCGGGGCCTCGACCATCCCCACCACAACCCCCGGTTCGATTTCGACGAGGACGCGCTGGGGATCGGGATCGAGATGCTGGTCCGGTCGGTCGAGTCGCTGCTTTCGGCCGGGGATTGAGCGTCGGAATCGCGCCCGGAGGGTTGAAATCCTTCAAGGAATCAAAACCGGCCGTCCGACATACTCCCCCTTCGCCATTCGCTCCAGGACGGACTCGGCTTCTTCCAGGGGATAGGTTTCCGAATAGATCGGTTTGACCTTGCCGCTCTCGACGAGCTCGACCACGTCCCGCAGGTCCTCTTTCGAGCAGTTTCTCGATCCCATGACGGTCAGCTCGCGGCGCATGATGAGAAGCGGATCGGTCTCGAACGTGCGACCCGTGTGGGACCCGATGATGGCCATCCGGCCCCGGATTGCCAGGGACCGGATGGTGTCGGCCAGCGTGGCCGTTCCGACCAGCTCGATGACCACATCGACGCCGCGGCCGTCCGTCCAGTCCAGAACGGCCTCCAACAGCGAGTCCGCTACGGGGTCCACGGCCCTTTCGGCCCCCATTTCTAGGATTCCCGCGAGCTTTTCACCGGATACGTCCGCCCCCATCACCCGCCCGCCGGCGAGGCGCGCCAACTGAACCGCGTGCAGCCCGACGCCGCCGCCCGCGCCGGTGATCAGGACCGTTTCCCCGGGCCGGACGCCGGCCCGCCTCACGATCCCGTGGTAGGGGGTCCCGATGGCGTTGGCCAGGACGGACCCGGCCTCGAAGGAGATCGCGTCCCCGATGCGGACGAGGTTCGCCGCGGGCGATTTCATCAGCTCCGCGTATCCGCCGTCGAACTGCGCGCCGAGGTAGCCGTAGAAATTCTCGCACACCGTCTCCGCCCCGCTTCGGCAGGGACGGCAGCGCCCGCACGTGAAATAAAGCGTGGACGCCACCCGGTCGCCCACTTCGAGGTCTTCGACCCCCTCCCCCAGGGCGGCCACGTCCCCCGCGACTTCATGGCCCAGGATCAAGGGAAGCTTCGTCTCTTCGACGAGCCCTTTGCGGATGGTGAGGTCGAACTGATCGACTGCGCACGCCCGGACCCGGACGACCGCTTCCCCGCAACCCGGTTCCGGGTCGGGGACGTTCTCCGCTTTCAGATGACCCGAGAACTCATGAAGGACCATCGCACGCATAGGACGTTGCCTCCTTTTGACGCCTGGGCCCTTTCGGGACCGCACCATATCTCAAGCGAGAAATCCGCGCGGAGGAATCGGACGATAAGCACATTAACCGTCTTCGCGGCCCCGCCCAAAAAAGGTTTCAACAGGAGTCCCAACCCCTGGAAGCGGATCTCAATGATGTTGCTCCCCCCAATATGGCCTTTGTGAAAATCCGGAACAAGTCCAAGCCCCTCCGAGGCATTTGGGGTCCCGGGGTATTGTCACGAGTTTTGTGTAGAAGTCCAGAGGGGCTTGTCTCCCCTCCACCGGCACATCCCCGACTCCGCCTGGCGCTAAGCGAACGCAATCTGTTCCTCCATAAAGCGCTTCCTCTTCATGGCCAACTCCCCCTCTGATGAGGTAAGTTTGCCTGAAAAGTCGCAATCAAGCCGAACGCGGGATCCGGGAGGCGGACCAGGTGGACAGTCAGTTGTCAAAGGCTGGTTGGGTCGATTTTGTCGCACTGCAGGCCGATTTGAACCTCTTATTGTTCCTTGAGATTCGGTAAGATTCGATAGGGGAGCATCCTCATGGGAAATCGTCTGGCGGACAGGGTTGCGATCGTCACGGGGGCCGGGCGGGGCCTGGGCGAACAAATTGCCCGGGCGTATTGCCGGGAAGGCGCGCGCGTGGTCCTGACGGCCCGCACCGACAATGAAATTCAAGGCGTCACGGCCGATCTGAGCGCGGAGGAAGGTTCGGCCCTTGCGGTTTCAGGCGACGTGACGGACGAAGCGGACGTGCGCGCGGTTTTTTCCCGGGCCAGGGAGGCCTTCGGCCCCGTGGACATCCTGGTGAACAACGCCGGCGCGAATCAATTGAAGCCCTTCACGGAAACGACGGTCGAGGAGTGGGACCGCATCCTGACAACGAACCTCAGGGGCGCGTTCCTCTGCGTCCGTGAGGCCCTGACGGACATGGTCCCGAGGCGGAGCGGCGTGATCCTCAACATCAGCTCGAGCTTCGGCAGCCAGCCTTGTCCGAATTTCACCGCCTACTGCGCGTCCAAGTTCGGCCTGGAAGGGTTCACGCGCGCCCTGGCGATGGAGATGGAGTCTGAAGGCATACGCGTGAACACCCTTCACCCTGGGGGATTGTGCGACACGACGATCGGGGCGGCCACCGCGCCTCCCGACCTCCCTCGGGAACAATGGCTCCCCGCCGACATCCTGTGCGAACCGGCCGTCTTCCTGGCCTCGGATGAAGGGCGAACCATAACCGGCCAATGCATTGATGCGAAGGGTTGGCTGAAGGGACGCGAGGCCGGCGTGGAAAGCGGGGACGAGGCGGACTGACGACCGTTTCCAAACCGCCTCCCCGGGAACCTACGCGAGCCGGAGGGGGGAGGCTCCCGGGCGCTGACATTTCGAGCGCGGCCGGGAGTCCGCTCAGCCTGAATGGCGTCCGGAGGACGACGAAACCGGAAGTCCGAAATCCACGCGGCTTCATCACGCCTTCAGTCACATCGAGGGAAACAGCGCATGAAAGCGGATCTGAACATTGTGGGAGGAACCCTCGTCATCCCGGGCGCGGGACTCGTCCGCGCGGGCGTCTCGATCGACCGCGGGAAAATCCTCTCGGTGGCCTTGGAGGAGGCGCTCCCCCCAGCCCGCGAGACCTTCGAGGCCTCTGGCCTTTATGTGTTCCCGGGCGTCTTCGATCCTCACGTCCACCTTGGGTTTTCCGGCAGCTTCGCCAACGACTGCCGGACGGAAAGCCTCTCCGCCCTGTCCGCGGGGACTACAACCCTCTCGGCCCTCCTGCGGGAGCCGGGCTCCTATCTGAAAACCTTTTCGGATTTCCAAAAAGACGCCGAAGCCAACACCTATACGGACATGATGTTTTCCCTCCGGCTCGGGGAAGATCGGCAGGTGGAAGAGATCCCCGAGTACGTGGACCGCCTGGGCGTCACCGGCTTCAAATGCTACCAGTACGGTCTTCCGGGAATCGTCGAGGCCGAGGACGACGGCCTGATGTTCATGGCCATGAAGACCCTGGCGAAGCT
>JASLXW010000240.1 GCA_030740135.1 Nitrospinota bacterium | reverse complement strand
CCAACCAGGTGGAACACCAACTTCAAACCGGCCCCGGTAATCTCTTAGATGCCGCTTGATAAAGGGGGTCCACTACACCCACTTCTCCAACCCGTCCGCATTGGGCGCCATTGTTCCCGGCGAGTGATTTTTCCCCGCAAGAAAACCGGATCTCCTTCAGAGGGCGCTCCCAATGAATTTGAAGCCTCTCGGATGCCTCGCGCTGGCCTGCATTCTCGTCGCGCCCTGGGCCGCGGCGGCGGAAACGGTCGAGATCATCGTCTGGGCCCCGGCGGACCGGAATGAGCGATACCGCTACGAGGGCGTCGTCCTGGCCGCGAAGATCCTCAACGAGGAGCTCAAGATTGAGGGCCGCTCCACCCGCGTGACCGTCCGCGCCCAGGCCTTCTCAGGCGCGCAGACCTGGCAGAAATTGAAGCAGGGGTTCTCCCTCGCGGTCGAGGCCGGCCGGGGACCGCACATCATCGTCGGCGGCCACGAGGACATTGCGGTCTGGGGGCGCGCCGGCATCATCCAACCCATCGAAGACCTCGTCGATCTCGATCAATGGCCCCTGAGCGACGTGCACCCGAACCTCTGGCCGATGATGTCTTATGACGGCCGGGTCTGGGGCGTTCCGCAGGACGCGGAAGTCCGGCCGTTCTTCGGCTGGATTCCTCACCTGAAGGCAATCGGGTATTCCGACGCGGACATCAAGGTCCTCCCCCAAAAGATACGCGACGGCGAATACACCCTGCGAAACGTCCTGGAGGACGCGAAGAAGATCCAGGACGCCGGGCGGGTCGAAAAAGGCTACGGCTTCTATCCGCGCCCCTCGAAGGGGAGCGATTACTGGCAGTTCTACCTGGCGAGCGGCGGCGCGATGATGGACCCGAAGAGCGGGAAGCTGGTCCTGGACAAGGCCGCCCTGCTGAAATACTACCGGTTCTTTCACGAGGCGGCCTTCAAGTACGGCGTCACCAAGAAAAACCACCTGGGCATGGAATGGGACCAGTGGTACAAGGAGGTCGCAAGCGGCCGGGCCGGCCTCTGGCACGGCGGCTCGTGGCATTACGCGCGCTACACCCGCAAGGAGGGGCTGGACGACTTCTTCGGCAAGGTAACGTACGGGTTGATCCCTTCCGGCGGGCCGGGAGGAAGGGCGGTCACGCTCACCCATCCGCTGGTCTACCTGATCTCGAAGCGGGCCCGGGGCGCGGAGGCGGAGCTGGCCGGACGGCTGATCACCATCGTCTCCGAACCACGGCTGAACACCCTGCACGCGATCGCCTCGGCCCATCTCGGGATCACCCAATCCCAGGAGAAGGTCGCGCTCTACGCCGACGACCGCTGGACCGCCGAAATGACGAAACTGCTGAAGGTCGCAATCGCCCTGCCCAACAACGTCCATTTCGGCCGGTACGATCAAATCGTCTGGCGAGGCCTGACCGCCTCGTGGAGCGGCGTCCCGCCCCGGGAGGCGGTGAACACCGTGATCAAGGAAATCCGGGCCGTCATGGGGGACAAGGTCATCATCCGTTAGGATTTCCCGTCCATCGAGGGGCGCGTCGCCGCCTCCAAAAAGCAGGAATGCCCGATGTTGAAACCCCAGAACCGGCTGCTTTTCGGGTTCCTCTTCCCGGCGGGCCTTGCCGTTACGCTCTTTTATCTCATCCCGGCCGTCCTGACGTTTCTGTTCAGTTTCACGAACATGGGATCCGAAACCGGAATTCTCGGGAAGCGGTATGTCCTCACGCGGGAGACCCTCCGCCGACTCGAGGCGACGGACTTCAACGCGGAGGTCATTCGCAAGCTCGGCCGCACTGTTTTCAAATTCGACGCCAAGGGCCTGGACGCGTTACAGGCGTCGGGTCTCGAACCGGCCACGCTGCGCGAAATCCAGCGGAAGCTTTCCGGGAAAACCTATCGCTCGGGAAAAAGGCTGCTCTCCGATCTCAAAAGGCTCGAGAACCGTCCGCGTTCTCACATGGAACGAAAGAAAATATCCAGAACCGTCGCCCGAACGATCAAGAACGCGGCGTTCTCTTCCGCCGATGAGCTCCGGTCCGCCCTGCTCAGTCTCGGCATTGAATTGAGCGGGAAAGATTTCAGGACCCTGCTGGACCTCGCCAATACGAACTGGAAATGGACACTCGGCAACTACAAGGAGCTTTTCGCCAGCCAGTTTTCGGCGCGGATTTTGATGAACACGCTGTTCTATGTTTTCTCGACGCTTCTCCTGTTCAACACCGGCCTCGCGCTTCTTCTGGCGCTGATGACCTTTTACATTCCGCCGGGACAATCGAAATTCTTCCGGGCGGTCTGGCTCATCCCCCGGATCAGCCCGTCCGTCCTCTACATCCTGGTGTGGAAATGGTTCACTTACGATAAGGGTTTCATCAGCCATTTCCTCAAACCCATGGGAGTCGGCGGCGCCAACTGGCTGATGGAATTTCCCTGGACCTTCATCATTCTTATCAACGGATTCGTGGGCGCGAGCATGGGGCTGATCATATTTTCCAGCGCCATGCAGGCCATTCCCAAGTCCATCCTGCACGCGGCCGAAGTGGACGGGGCCTATCCGCTTCAGCAGGCCTTTCGGATCGTCCTCCCGCTGATGCGCTGGCCGATCCTGTTCATCACCAGCTACCAGACGTTGAGCCCCCTGACCTCGTGGGAGTACATCCAGTTGACCACCGACGGGGGGCCGGGATTCTTCACGACCGAGGTCTGGGCGCTGCACGCTTATCATACGGCGCTGTCCAACTACTTCGGCAACCTCCGGTACGGCTACGGCTCGACGCTGGCGGTGGTCCTGGTGTTGGTCGGCGTCGCCCTGGGGCTCGTCTATCTGCGTCTGTTCAACTTCAAGACGCTTCTTTCCGACCCGCCGATAGAGAACTGACGATGAACCACGGGAAAAAACGCCGGGGAGCGACCGTCTTCCTATCCATCATCTCCCTGCCCATCCTGATCATGTACGTCTGGCTGTTCGTGGACAGCGTCACCTTGACCGAAGACGGCGGCATCCGGCCCTCGGCGTGGACGCTGAAAAACTGGCGTTTCCTCTATCAGACCCTCGAAGGCCATGCCTCGATCTGGCCCGTTGCGCTGAACACCCTGATCTTCGCGTGCAGCGTCGTCGTGATCGTCGTCAGCCTCTCCGCCACGGCCGGGTACGCCCTCTCCCGCCTGAAGTGGCGCTTTCGCGGTCCCGTCCTCGGCGGCGTTCTTCTCCTTCACGCCTTTCCGAGCATCACCCTCATCATCGCCATTTTCGTCATGCTCCAGGCCCTCAAGCTCTACAACACGCTGATCGGCGTGATCCTCGTCAAGGCCTCCCTGGAATTGCCGCTGGGAATCTGGGTCATGAAGGGGTTTTACGATTCGGTCCCCTGGGAGATCGAGATGGCCGGCCTCCAGGACGGCGCGAGCCGTTTTCAGGTCTGGCGAAAGCTCATCCTGCCGCAGATCCGGCCCGGCGTCGCCGCCTTATCGATCTTTTCCTTCATCGCCGGCTGGAGTGAATACGTCCTGCCCCTGATCCTCGCGCCGAGCGCCGGGGTTCAAACCCTCTCCGTTTATCTCGCGGGGCTGTTGCAGGACAATTACCTGTCCGACTTCGGCCTGTTCAAAGCGGTCGGCATTTTCTACATCGCGCCGGTCCTGATCTTTTATCTGTTCACACAGGAAAAACTGATGCACATCTACGCCGGGGGGACGAAAGGCTGATGCGCATCCTCCTGGAGGGCGTCTCCAAATCCTTCGGCCCGACGCACGTCATCGAAGACCTGGACCTGGAGGTGCGCGACGGGGAAATGATGGCCCTACTGGGCCCCTCGGGCTGCGGCAAGACGACGACCCTCCTGTCCATCTGCGGCATCCACCGGATCTCGGCGGGCCGAATCCTTTTCGGGGAGCGCGAGGTCGGCGATTGGCCGCCCCAGCGGCGCAACGTGGGCGTGGTCTTTCAGAACTACGCCCTCTACCCGCATCTCACGGTCTATGAAAACATCGCCTTCCCTTTGCGCGTCCGAAAGGAAAGCCATCGGGAGATCGACGCGAAGATCACCGGCATCGTTTCTATCCTGCGGGTCGGCGAGCTTTTGGATCGCCGTCCCGCCCAGCTCTCCGGCGGTCAGCGGCAGCGGGTCGCCATCGCCCGGACCCTCGCGGCCGAGCCGTCCCTGCTCATCATGGACGAGCCCCTCTCGGCGCTGGACGAGCCCACGCGGGAGCGGATCCTTTGGGACATCTCCGCCCTGAAAGAGCGGTTCGCCATCCCGATGCTCTACGTCACGCACAACCTGCGGGAGGCTTATTCGCTGGCCGACCGTGTGGTGGTCATCGATCAGGGCAAGGTCATTGAAAAGGGGGCGCGGGAGGACATCCTGGAGCGTCCGGCGCACTTCCGGACGGCCCAGTGCGTCGGCATCGAGAACCTCTTCCCCTGCCGGGTCCTGAATTTCGTGAACGGTGAAATGAAGGTTCAGATGGGGGAGAAGGAGATCTCCCTCCATGAGGACGCCCGGTTTCGACCGGGGGAGCGCGCTTACCTGGGGATCTCACCCCCGGACGTACGGTTGTCGGTGGCGCCGGAAGACCGGCCCAACACCCTGACGGCCACCGTGGTCTCCATCATGGAGCGGAAAAACATCATGGTCGTTCACGTGAAAATATTTCCCGACGGCCCGAGGCTGGTCGCGGACATTCAGAAACATTTCCTTCCAAAGTGGGGCCTGGCGAGCGGGTCTCCGGTCTACGTCTCGTTGACCCAAAACGCCCTGTTCCTCTGCCGTGAATAGCACAGCGAGGCGCGGCCGGCGCCGCCCGCCCTACGCGACCAGATCTCCTTCCCCTTGCGGGATCATCAGCAAGGATTCGCCCGCCTCCGCCGGCTCGTCTTCGCCCCCCTCATCCATACCCCCCACCAGGCTTTTGAGGGCCTTTTCCTCCTCGAGCAGGGCCTGGGCGATGAGAAAGCTGTCCACCCGGTATTGGCCGTTCTGGATGGCCTGCTTGAGACCCTGAATCCGTTCTGTCCGATCGACGGAATTGAGCTTTTCAAGTCCCTGGATTTCCGAAAGGGCGACGGCCCCTTCGGAGAGCTTCACCACAACACTGGGATTCTTCTGAACGGCTTGCCGCCTCGACGTCAGGGGCTTTCTTTGACCGACCTTCAACATGGACTGGTAATTCTTGTGCGGGTTGGCGTTCAACGTCATCGATTACTCTCCTCATTTCGTCCGGCGGCGTGATATCCGACCGGCGCCAACCCTCACCAAAAGAAAACGCCCATCCTGTTCGGGATGGGCGCTTTCGACACGAGGTCCGCGTCGGCAGCCCTACTGCCTTACCCCGTCTTCGGGGGTTAGGCTAGCGGCTTTGCGCCCTACCCTTTCGGTGTAGTTTGCCTTTTACGACTCAAACTTCCTGATCAAATTTTCTAAACGCCGGCTCGGTTCGCCGTCGTTAATCTCAATATCGGGATTCGAGGCCCCGCACTTTAGCGGAATTTCCCATTCGGCCGATTTTTCCATCCCCGCAACACGAATTCGCCGGAACGTCTCCGGCCGCTCCGCGCCGTCAGGTCCCGGCTTTCACCCGTTCGCGGCTCCACCAGGTGGCCAGATAAAGGGCCAGAAAGGATATGCCGGTATGGCCCAAGACCAGCCAGTGCGCCTGCCCCAGGTCGCCTCCCGCGAAGGCCCCGTAGATCTCGAGCGGCATCGTATTGGTCCGCCCGGGGATGTTGCCCGCCAACATGAGGGTCGCGCCGAACTCCCCCATGGCCCGGGCGAACGCCAGAATGAGGCCGGCGATCAGCCCATGCCGCGCAAGGGGAAGGGTGATGGTCAGCGCGGTGAACCATTCGCTCTTGCCCAGCAACTGCGAGGCGTACTCCACGTTGCGGTCCACCGATTCGATGGCCGCCCGCCCGGTCCGGACCATGAAGGGCAAAGAAACCACCGTGGAGGCGACAATCGCGCCCCACCAGGTGAACGTCACCGACCAACCCGTCAGGTCGTAGAGCGGCCCGCCGATCAAACCCTTTCGGCCCAGGAGGCGAATCAGGTAATAACCCGTGACCGTCGGCGGCAGCACCAGCGGGAGCGTGACCAGGATGTCCAGGACGTTCTTTCCCGGAAAGTCGCGCTTGGCGAAAAAATACGCGATGGACGTTCCCAGGACGGCGACGATCAAGGTCGAAACGCCGGCGACCCAAAGAGAGAGTTGTACGGAAAACCAGGCTTGGCCTTCCAATGCCCCATTCCCCTGTCAAAGGCCCCGGGCGCCCTTTCTTCCACCCTTCGGGACCGAAGGTGACACCCGCCGGACTACGGCGGATCGGCGGGCCCGAATCCGGCCCGGGACAAAATGGCGCGGGACGCCCCGCCGAGGACGACATTC
>JASLXW010000023.1 GCA_030740135.1 Nitrospinota bacterium | reverse complement strand
TCTACTCTGTTGGCCCCTGGAACTCTACTCCCTACCCAAGGAGATGTCTCACATCTATCTGAACCTATACACTTCTCGAAGCCCCCAACTGGGCGCTGATCTCCGGCCGCAATGGCCAAAACGCGGGGTCGCGCCCTTCGGTGATCCTCCGCCTCTACCGGCCCGCGATCACGACGTTCCTCGTCGGGACCGAGCCCGAAGCGGCTGGCGGATCCATGCCCATTCGGCGAGGGAGTCGTAGTTGCCGACCCGGTTGGCGGCAAGTAAGGGGTTGTGATTAATCCGGGCTACGGACGAAGGTGTTTGCCAGGGGTGTCCTCGGCAGGAAATAGCCAAAGAATCCTCAGGGGATACCGGGACAAACTACGAGCCCGAGGCTTCTTTCTCTTCCAGGGCGGCCAGGACCTTTTCCGGCGTGATGGGCAAGTCGTGGATGCGCACGCCGACAGCGTCGTAAATCGCGTTGGCAACGGCGGGCGCCGTCGCCACCAAGCCGGGTTCGCCGACTCCCTTGGCGCCGAACGGGCCGGCGGGATCCGGCTCCTCTACGATGATCGGGATCATCTCTTCGGGAACATCCAGCACGCTGGGAATCTTGTAGTCGATGAATGACGGGTTGATCGTCTGCCCGCCGTCGGTCACGAGGTCTTCCATCAGGGTGTAGCCGAGGCCCTGGGCGAAGCCGCCTTCAATCTGGCCTTCCACGACCGCCGGATTGATGGCCCGGCCGACGTCATGCGCGGCGACCGCCCGCACGACGCTCACCTCGCCGGTCTCCGTGTCCACCTCCACCTCGACGATGTGGACCCCGAAAATAAAAGCGGTCATGGCCCCGAAGGGGAACCCGTGCAGCACGGCCCGCTTCGGATCGACGCTTTGGCCTTCAACGAGGAAGGAGCCTTTTCCCAGGATTGGCCCGCCCTTCACCCAGTGGCTGATCGCCCCCAGGTCGCGATATGGCAGGGCCCGCTGCGGACTGCCTTTGATCCGGACCGTTTTTCCGTGGACCTCCAGATCCTCGACATTCGCCTCCAGTGTCCCGGCGGCCAGCTCGAGGAGCTGCTTCTTGGCGTCTTCGGCGGCCAGCTTGACGGCGTTGCCGACGGTGAACGTGGTCCGGCTCCCCGCCGTCCCCCAGTTGAACGGCGCCGAATCGGAATCCACCGAGGCGTAGTGGATCTCCGACATGGGGACGCCCAGCTCTTCGGCGGCGATCTGCGAGAGCACCGTCTCGCATCCCTGGCCGATATCGATGGCCCCCGCGACGAGTCCCACGGTGCCGTCTTCGTTGACCTTCACGAAAGCCCCCGCCGACAGAAGCCCGCTGATGTGGTGCAGCGCCGCGATCCCCATTCCCCGGATCTTGCCGGGCCTCGCCGGTCCGGTCTTCCGCCAGCCCGCCTTGGATGCGGCCTCCTCAAAGCATCGCTTCAGGCCCACGCTTGTGAGCTCTTTTCCGCCAAGGGCCGTGTCGCCCACGTCGACGGCGTTCTTCACCCGGATCTCGAGCGGATCCATCCCCAGCCGCTGCGCGATCGTGTCAAACTGGGACTCGGAGCCGAACGTGGACTGGGGGTTCCCGAATCCCCGGAACGCCCCCGACTTTGGCAGGTTGGTGTACACGCAGTAGGCATCCACCAGGACGTTGGGAATCCGGTACGGGCCCCGGGACATCATGCCCCCGAAGCCCACGATCCCGGGGCCGTCGTCGGCGTAAGCCCCGGTGTTGTAGTAGAGCGTCACCTGCTTTGCGGTGATCCGTCCGTCCCGCTTGACCCCGGTCCTCACCTCCATGCGGCAGCTATGGCGCGGCTTCGAAAAGACGAACTCCTCCTGCCGGTCCAGATACAGCTTCACCTTGGCCCCGCACTTCAGGGCCAGCGCGCCCGCCATCGGCTGGACGGTCGGCTCCATCCGCCCGCCGAAACCGCCCCCGACCCGGCTGTTGATCACGTGGATGCGCGACTGCGGAATGGCCAGGCACTCCGAGATTCGGATCTGGGTCAGGTGGACGGACTGGGTGTTGCTCCAGATGATCAGCCTGCCGGAGGCGTCCACGTCCGCGACGGCCCCGCTGCGCTCCAGGTAGGCCTGATGGACCCGCTGCGTCGTGAACGTGTCCTCGAAAATCTCATCGGCCTCGGCGAACCCATTCTTGATGTCCCCTTCGATGAACGTCGTGTGCGAGCAGACGTTGCCGTCCTGCACGGCCTCGTAGATGGTGATGTAATCCTTCAGGCCGGGATGCAGGATCGGGGCGTCCACCGCCATGGCCTCATCGACCGTAAACGCCGCCGGCAGTTCTTCATATTCAACCTTGATCCGCCGGATCGCCTCGGCGGCGGCTTCGTCACTTCTCGCGGCCACCAGGGCCACGGGTTCGCCGACGTACAGCGTGACGCCCTTGGCGATGGCCGGCTCGTCCTTGATGAACGGACCCATCCGGCCCTCGGGCAGGTCCTCTCCGGTCAACACCCCCTTGACCCCCGGAACGCGTAGCGCCCGGCTTTCGTCGATGTGCGCGATGCGCGCGTGGGGATGCGGGCTCCACAGGACGCGCGCCGCCAAGGCGTCGTCATGGCGGGCGTCGTCGAAGTAGCGTGACCGCCCGGTCACCTTCTCGGCCGCGTCCACCTTCACGGCCCGGGTCCCGACCAACTCAAGGGGTGTCGCCATTCCCGACTCCTGACGTTGAATGCTTCGGCCGCCTCAGGCCCGGTTCCCGCCGGCGGGCGGTTCGGCCGCCAGCTCAATCGCCTCGATGATTTTTGCGTATCCGGTGCACCGGCAGAGGTTCCCGGCGATGTGCGTCTTGATCGCCTCCCGCGAGGGCGCCGGATTCGCATCGAGGAGCGCCTTGGCGGCGAGGATCATCCCCGGAATGCAGAACCCGCATTGCACGGCGCCCGTCCGCATGAACGCCTCCTGGAGCGGGTGTAGTTTCCCGTCCTTCGCCAGACCCTCGATCGTGGTGATCTCCTTCCCGGCGGCGTCGAAGGCGAACATCAGACAGGAGCGCACCGCCGTGCCGTCCAGCAGCACGGTGCACGATCCGCATTCCCCGACCTCGCAGGCCTCCTTGGTGCCGGTCAGATGCAGCCGGTCCCGCAACACCTCGATGAGCAGCTCCCGGGCCGGGGCCTCGACCTGTTCGGTCTCGCCGTTGATCTGCAACGTCAGCTTCATCTTCCTTTCCGATTCCCCTCCCGCAGCGAGACGCCGTTCGCGCCCAGCGCGCCCGTTAACGCGCGCCGGACCAGGACGCGGACCATCTTGCGGCGGTAGTCCGCCGAGCCCCGCAGGTCCGAGACCGGCTCAGCCTCCTCCGAAGCCATGGCGGCGGCTTCCTCGAGGCCCGCGGTGCTCGCGTTCCCGCCGCGCAGGGCGTCTTCGGCGCGGGGACAGCGGATCGGTCTGGGGGCGGCGGCGGCCAGGCCGATGCGGAGATCGCTCACTTCCGCACCCTCGCTCGCCACGGAGACCGATGCCGAGACGATGGGAATATCGGTGGCGTTCTTGCGTAGTTTTTCGTGCGCACCGCTTCGCCCGGCAAGCTCCGGGGCCACGGTGATGCGGGTCAGGATCTCGCCGGGCGCAAGCTGCGTTTCGAACGTATCGACAAAAAATTCCTCCACCGGCAGGACCCGCTCGCCGTCGACGTTCTGCATGTGGACCCGGGCGCCGGCGGCGATGAGCGCCGACGCCATGTCCGTCGCTGGGTCGGCGTGGGTGATGCTCCCGCCCACCGTCCCCATGTGGCGAATCGGCAGGGACGCGACATGTCCGGCCGCGGCGGACAAGACGGGATAATGCTCGGCGATGGCGGGGGAGTCGGCAATCCATTGGTGGCGGACCAGTGCGCCGACGCTCAGCCCCCGTTCGGGATCGCACTCAATCCGGTCGAGGCCGGGAATGGTCTTGATGTTGATGAGATACCGGGGCCGGAGGAGGTCGTATTTCAGGAGTATCGCCAAGGCGATGCCGCCGGCGATCAGCTTGGCCTCCTCCCCGTGCTCCCGCAGGAGGGCGCAAGCCTCCTGCACTGTCCGCGCTTCGAGATATTCGAATTCAGCAACCCTGCTCATCTTGGCCTCTTTCGGCGAACCGGAAGGGGTGGGGCGGACCGGCCGGTCACTCGGTCTAGCCTCTGCTTCCCGACGGCAGGTGGGTGATCTCCTCGTCGGTAATCTTGTCGTCGGGGGGGAATTCGATGAGGGGCTTGTCGTGCGTATCGACGAATCCCTCGATGTAGTCCCCGAGGTTGATGGTGTGGGTCGGGAAGTAACAAGGCTGATTCATCATGGGAGACACCTTCTTGTCGATTCCGATGGGGCGGGTGCAGTCGAAGCCCATCTTGGTCACAATGGAATCCAGCGTGGTGGGGTCCAGGGGAATGCCCAAGGTGTCTTGGATGAACACGACGTCCTCCCTGCCCCGGCAACGCGTCGCGAAGGCCCATTCCACCTGCACGGGGTTGCGCGCGTCGATGTCTTCATCGACCACCCAGACGTTTTTTACGCCCTGATAGGAGAGGACGGTCGAGATGACCTGTTTGCCGTGCCCCGGATAGACCTTCTTGATGCGGACCACGCAGTCGAAATACGTGCATCCGCCCGGAGTGAGATACACGTCGCGGATGCATTCCTCGGGGAACACGCGGGCGAGGGCTTGGTAGACCTCCACCTGGTTCGTGATGAGCATCGGCTGGTTCTCGTCGGGCGGGGGGCCGGTGACGATGTCGTTATAGATGGGATCGTTCCTGTGCGTGATGGCGGTCACGTTGAAGACGGGCGCCAGGCGCTCGTCGCCGTAGTAGCCCGTGAACTCGACGAAGGGGGCCTCGGGCTTGCGCTCCCGGGGCGGGATGAGTCCTTCGATGATGATTTCCGCGTTGGCCGGGACTTCCACGTCGATGGTTTCACAGCGCACCATGTCAATGGCTTTCCCGCGCTGCGCGCCGGCGAAGGCGAACTCGTCGGTGGCCAGGGGCATGCTGGTGGACGCCGCTATCATGGAGGCCGGATCGGCCCCGATGACAACGGCCATCGGGCAAGGCTCGCCTCGGTCCCAGTACATCATGACGATCTGCCAGAGGTTGAAGGGGCTCATCCACAGGCCGGTCTGGTTCTTTTCATGAATGTACAAGCGATGGACCGAGGCGTTGTGGCTCCGGGTGACGGGATGCTGGACGATGCAGCAGGTGGCGTCGATGTACAAGCCCCGGTCCTTCTTGGCGTGCCAGGTGATCGGAAACATGTTCAGGTCGATATCGTCTCCCTTGTAGATGTTTTCCTTGCAGGGACCGTCCTTCACGATGACCGGCTGGAAATCGCCGATTCGCTTGGAGCGCTCGAAGTAGTCATGGGTGAAATTCTCGGGCGTCGTGTCGAGACCCATGCAGACGCGCTTCTGGGTGCCGTAGACGGCCACGGTGAGGGGAATGTTGTTCGTATGTCCCTTTACCTTCTCAAACCACAGGGCCGGCCCTTTGAAATCGATGGACTTCTTCGCCACCAGCGTGGATTCGAGGTAGGGATCCACCTCTTTTGATACCCGCTTGAGCTCATTTTCGGATTCAAGAAATGAGAGAAAGGATCGGAAATCGTCAAATGGCATGGTTTACCTCCTCGCTCGCCTCGGTTGGGAAGTCCCCGACTCGTTCGTGTCGAATTCCGGCCCTGCGGCGCCGTTGTCAGCATTCAGGTCACGGACCAAAACCCGCATCTCTTGGGGCGCCCGGCTAATATCTGGATTTTAGAAAAATTCCGGCAATGACTCTCCCCGGCATCGTAAGATGGACCCCGAATTGATGTCAACCGCGCCGTGCCGTCCGGCCTCGGTTCTTCAGGCGTCCGTCTTGCCGGGATGACCCGGAAGGATTCGGCGGGCATTCAGGGGATGTCGGGCTCAGGGTCCGGCGACCTGTATGACCGCCGCCATGGCCGAATCGCCCGCCGCGCAGCCGGTGAACAGGCCGTATCCCCCCCCCCGCAATGCGAGCTCCTCGATCAGTTCGATCATCGAGCGCAATCCCGTCGGGCCCTGGGGGTGGCCCCATATCAGGGAGCACCCGAAATTGTTCATCCCCTCGGCGTCGACGCCCGTTTCCTTCGCGAATACCAAGTCGCTGACCGCGAACGGGTGATGGGTCTTGATCGCCTCCATCTGCTCGATGGTCGAGCCCGCGGCCGCGAGTGCCCGCCGGGCCGCATCGATGGGAGCCTCCGGCATATAAGCCCGCTCGGCCCGGGCCAGGCCGAACCCGAGAATGCGGACCGCGATGTTGGGATCGGCGCTGATCTCCCTTGCCTTGTCGGGTGAAGTCACAATGATGCCTGCATTCCCGTCGGCGGGATAGGTCTGCCCGCCGTAGGTCACGGTGCCTCCCTCGAGCACCGGCTTCAGCGCGGCGAGCCCCTCAGGCGTGGATTGGTAGACTCCTTCATCGCCCTGAAGGACCCCGGCCGTTTTCTTGAAATCGGGGCCGGGGACCTCAAAGGGCAGCGTCATGAACCGCTTGAGGAAGTCCGCGTCATCGGCCAGCGCATCGCCGTATTGGTCAAGACGCCGCAGGACGAGGGCATGTTGGGCGTCGGTGCGGATCCGGTGCTTGTCCGCCACGTTTTCGGCCGTCTCCAGCATTGAATGTCCGCCGAGTGGGTCGCACCCGAAGTTCCCGAGGGTCCAGTTCTCGTGGGAACCCGTCCCGCCGGGGCCGCCTGGATCCGGGTAATAGATCTGGGGGCCGTTGGACACCCTGTCGCACGCGATGACGAGGGCCGCGGACGCCATGTCGACTTCGATCTCTCTTGCGGCGGTGAGGAGGCAGCGGGCGCTGGTCGCGCAGGCCTGCGAGATCGTCGGGCCCCCGACGTTCCAGGCTCCGATCAGGCCGGCCAGCCAGGGCAGGCCATAAAAAGAGTGCTTCTGCGGGACGGTGATTCCGAGAATCCCCAGATCGAATTGATCGGGGGCGATCTTGCGTCGTTCGAGCTCCCGCTTCGTCACGTGGGCCGCGAACTGGATGCTATGCAGGCCGGCGAAACTTCCCTGCCACTTGGCGAACGGAGTACTCCAATAGGCGCCGTAAGGGATTTCGGCTGTGGGGGGCATGGATGCCCTCTCCGTCTGAATGGAATGGGTGGGTTTCGTCCTCCCACCCTGGAAATACGGATCAACCGCCTCGTAGGGCTTTCTTGTCTATCTTTCCCACCGTTGTCTTGGGGATTTCCGTCAGAAATTCGATGGAAACCGGCGCCTTGTATTTGGCGAGGTTCCCGCGGCAATGATTCAACAACTCGTCGGGAGTGGTTTCCGCGCCGGGATTCAGGACCACGTACGCCTTGATCACTTCGCCCCGGTAATCATCGGGAACGCCGATCGCCGCCGCCTCCCGGATGGCGGGATGGGCGTAAAGCACCTCGTCGATCTCGCGCGGGTAGACGTTATAGCCGCCGACAATCGCCATGTCCTTCTTGCGATCCCGGATGAAGAGGTCCCCATCGGCGTCGAACTCCCCGA
This sequence comes from Nitrospinota bacterium, assembly GCA_030740135.1. Next base: position 9,968 of record JASLXW010000023.1, on the reverse strand, counting down.
TATCGCCGGTGTAGAGCCATCCGTCGCGCAGGGTCTCCGCCGTTTCCTCGGGGCGGTTCCGGTATCCCGACATGATCTGCGGCCCCCGGGCCCGGATCTCGCCCTGTTCCCCGATCCCCAGGATCCGGGTTCCCGTTTCCGGGGCGACGATCTGCACCTCCGTAAGGGGAAGCGGCTTCCCGACCGAGCCCGGCTTCAGCTCCCTGCCTTCCGAAATGTAGGTGAGGACAGGACCGGCCTCAGACTGGCCGTAACCCTCGAGGATCGGGCAGCCCGTCAGATCCTGCCAACGGTTCAGAGTTTCCTCGGGGAGGGGGGCGGAGCCGGAGTAGGCCATGCGCAGGGAGGAAAAATCGGTCCGCTCGAAACCCTCATACCCCATCAGTCCGTTGAACACCGTCGGACCGGCGGGCAAAAGGGTGATCTTTTCCCCTTCGATGGCATCCAGGACCCAGTTCGGACGGTAACGCGGGAGGATGACCAGCCGTCCCCGGCAATAAACCGACAGATGCAGGCACATGGAGGAGGCGAACACGTGGAACAACGGCATCACGCACAGGATGGATTCCGCGTCCGGCCGGGTCGGCAGGAAGGCCTCCCGCTGGCTGATGTTGACGGACATCTGCCCGTGGGTGATGTTCACGCCCTTCGGCAGGCCGGTGGTGCCCCCGGTGTATTGGAGGTTCGCCAGGTCGTCCGGCGCCGGGAGCGGGTTCGGCAGGGCGGCGGAGGCATCGTCCCGCCAGGTATCGAGCAGCCGCCCCTCCGGCCGACCGACCTTGATCCCGTGGGGGATCTTCAGTTCCGCCAGGAGCGGCTCCACCGTAGGGGCCGTTTCCTGATCGTAGATGACCGCCGTCGGCGCCGAGTCGCCGAGGATGTGGGTCAGCTCGCGGGCGGTATAGATGGGGTTGATCGGCACCGCCTGCGCCCCGGCGGCGTGGACGGCGAACAGGGCGACGGCTATCTCGATGGAGTTGCCGCAAATCAGGGCCACCCGGCCGTCCCGTGCGCCCAGGCCGACGAGCTCGGCGGCGAATCCGCCGACACAGCGGGCAAATTCCTCGTACGTGATCCGCCGGTCTTCGCAAACCAGCGCGGCGGCGTCGCCGGCCCGCTCGGCCGCATCGGCCAGCAAGTGGACCACCGTGTCGAATATGTAAGGCAGTTGTCCTTCCGCCGCCTCTCGCGACATCCGGCGCCCCTCCCTCAGTTGCCGCGTCCCCGGGGTCGCGTGGACCGCGCTGCCTCCAGGGTCTCGATGACCCGGCGGTTCACCACCCGGGCGGACGCGAGACCGTGATGTGCGGCCGGACCTCTTCCTCGGTGGGAATCCATTTTGGTTTGATGTTCTTGCCCTGCGGATGAACCTGGTGGGCCGCCAAACCCTCAGGGAATCCTTTTTCCCTCAGCGCCGCCCGGAGGGCGTTCGTCTCTTCTTCGTTGATGCGGTATTCACAGGCCTCGGCGTCGATCTCTTCGACGGCCACGCCGTAGTATTCCCGCGCCGTCTCGATCGTGAGCCATTCGTCCATCACATCGTTCAGGACCAGTTGAGGGTCCCGATCCAGGGGATTGCCGAAGCCGCCGCCGCCGCTGGAGGAATAGTAGATCACGTCGCCCTTCTTCAACTCGACCCCGGTGGCGTACATCCCGGCGTTGAACTCCCGGTCCGTCCCCTTGTTGACGATCAGCATGCTGCCCCCGGCGTTGAGGCCGCCGGTGATGCCCCAGGGGGGGAACTTTTCACGGTCGCCGTGAATGGTCAACGTGATGTCGGTCTGGATTTCCATCTCCCGCACCAGGGCGAAGCCGCCGCGATACATGCCGTGGCCGCAACTGTCGGGCCGCGCCTCGTACTTCGTGTAGACGACCGGGAACCACCGCTCCTCCAGCTCCTGGGGGATGGTTCGGGCGTTGCAGAACCGCATGAAGATGAGGGATTTCCCGTCCTTGAAGGAGCGGGCGTTCTCGCCGCCGACCGCATAGGTGTACTGGACGAACTGTTTCCCGGTCCGAGGGTTGTAGCCGCCCATGCAGAGGTTGGTCAGGCTGACGGCGGCCGGATAGGCCCGCCAGGGCTGGACCTGGCTCATCGGCCAGGCCAGGCAGCCGATGGTCACGGCCTCCACCTTGTCGAAGGCCCCGGAACAGTAGCCCGTCGTCGGGGTCGGCTCCAGAACGTCCACGCAGGACCCGGGCTTCGAGATGATTTCGAGGTTCCGGATGATCCCGTGGTTCAGGGGGAAGAGGGAAGGGAAGCAGATCATGAATCCCAGGTAGTTGGCGCCGATGAGCGTGGCACGGGCGGCGCCCCACGAGGCCCTCGGCTGGGGGTCGGATTTTGTCCAGTCGAAGGTGAGCTGCGTCCCCTTTTTGGTCAGGGCGCAGTGGACGTGGATGGGCGGCTTTCCCTCGGCCATGACGTCCTGATCCCCGTAGTCGCTGAATTCCCACTCCCCGTCGGGCAGGCCCTCGAGCTCGGCGAGCATCAGACGTTCCGTGTAATTGAACTGTTCCTCATAGGCCAGGAAGAGGGTCTCCTTGCCGTACTTCACGGCCAGCTCCTTGACCCGCCGGTCAACCAGCCGGGCGGCCTCGAACTGGGCCTGCAGATCGGCCCGGCGCTCGACGGCGCCCCGGATATTGATCTCGATCAGGCTGAAGAGCTCCTCGTCCAGCTCGTTGTTCTTGAACAGGCGGATGGGCGGGATGCGGAGACCTTCGGCATAGCATGTCGTGGCCTCGGGATTGAAGGTCCCGGGCATCGGCCCCCCGATGTCCGCCCAGTGGATTACGGTGCAGGCGAAGGCCACGATGTCGTCTTCGAAGAAGATGGGCCGGATCAGCCGGACGTCGTTGACGTGGGAGCCCGTCCGGTAGGGATCGCTGAAGATGAAGGTGTCGCCGGGCCGCATCCCTTCCTTGGGAAAAACCTTCATGAGCTCCGCCACGGAAGGCTCGAAGGAGGCGTAGTGGGCCGCGGCGTCGGTGTGCCCGTGGGCCACCAGCCGGGCGTCCGGCGTGAGGATCGCGTTGGACCGGTCCCGGCCCATGCCGACGACAGGGTGGTAGGCGATCCGCTCGATCGTCGTGGAGGCTTCATAGCAGGCCGCGACGAAGGCGTTTCGCATGACCTCGAATGTGATGAGGTCCATTTTCAGGTCCGTGATCCCGGTCAGGGTCGCATTGACCCGGAATTCCGTTTTGCCCTTGGCGTGCATGGCCGCCTCCTAGTGATCCACCGTGATGACGAGATTCCCGTAGTCGTCGACTTTGCAATGGGCGCCCGGCGGCAGGACGGTCGTGGTGTCCGGCTGCTCGATGATCGCCGGCCCGTCCACCGCCGCGCCGACCCCGAGTTTTTCCCGCTCGAAGATGGCGCTTTCCACGAACCCCACGTCCCTGAACCACACCTCCCGGGACGGTTTTCGCGCGTCGTCGAGGGAGCCCTTCCGGTCGATCCGGGGCAGGTCGGGCTTCTCAATCAATCCTGCCGCGACGATGCGCAGGTTGACGACCTCGGTTGGGGCGTAGCCGGTCGGAAGGGTGTAGCCGTAGGCCTCCTTCATGCTGGCCTGAAAGTCCTGGGTGATTTGGTCGAGGTTCTCGATCCGGCCCGAGGGGACCTCGACGGTGAAGAAGCTGCTTTGGCTGAAGAACTTCACGTCGACAAAGCGCTGGATGACGACCTCTTCCTTCGGGATGCCCTCGCCCTCCAGCATGTCGTAGGCTCTTTGCGCCAGATCGTCGAAGTCCCGGTTGAACCCGTCGAAATCGATCTCCAGTTCCATCTTGTGGACCGCCGAGGTGAACTCGTGCTTCACGTCGACGCGGATTGCGCCCCAGGCCGAGGCGTATCCCGGCAGGGGCGGGACGACGACGGTGCCCGAGCCGACCTCCTTGGCCAGGTCGCAGGCGTACATGGCGCCGCCCCCTCCGTAGGGCACGATGGCGAAGTCCCGAGGGTCCCAGCCCCGGGAAACGGTCTGGATGCGCATGGCCATCATCAGGTTGGTCATCGCCACCATGTACATGTTGGCGGCCGCCTCCTGGGCGGTCCACCCGTAGCGCTTCCCGACCTTCTCCTCCAACGCCTTGAAGGAGAGGCTCCCGTCCACTTCCATCTCGCCGCCGAGGAAGTAGTCCGGATCGATCCGCCCCAGGACGATCTGGCAGTCGGTGTTGGTGGCCTCCTCGCCTCCCATGTTGTAGCAGGCGGGGCCGGGGACCGCGCCCATGCTCTGCGGCCCAACGTTGAGGATCTGGCCCTTGTCCACCCAGCCGATGCTGCCGCCCCCTGCCCCGATGTAGACGGTATCGACCGATGGCAGGCAGCAGGGCACGTTCCACAGGATCTTCCATTCGTGGGTGATCGCCGGCGTTCCTTGATAAATCATCGAAACGTTGTTGGTCGTGCCGCCCGTCTCGAAGGCGATCACGTTTTCGAAGCCGGCCAGGGACCCGATGTACCCGGCCATGCCCACGGCCCCGGAGACGGGCGAGGAATGAAAGGTCCGGGCCGGGAGCTTGAGGGCCTCGTTCACGCTGGTGACGCCCCCGCCGCTCGTCGTGACCAGGATGGGTCCCTCGTAGCCCCAATCCTGCTTCAGGCGAGAGGCCAGGCCCCGCAGGTAGTTCTTGAGGATGGGCGACACGTACGCATTGAGAACCGTCGTGCAGGTCCGCTCGAACTCGAGCATCTGGGGCAGGACCTCGTAGGAAATCGTGATGTCCAGGTCCGGAAGCTCTTCCTGGAGGATTTCCCGCGTTCGGTGTTCGTGGGCGGGGTTCATGAACGAGTCGATGTAAACGATTGCGACCGATTCGATCCCGCGCTTCCTGCACTTCCGGGCGGCCAGCCGGACGTCTTCCTCGTTCAGGGGGACCAGGACCTCTCCGTACGGGCTGATCCGTTCGCGGACGGTGAGGACGTCCCGACGGGGGACGATCAGCTCGGGCGGGTCCCAGTCCAGCTCGAAGGCCGAGATCCGCTCGGCCCGGCCGCCGCCCAGCACGTCCCGAAAACCGTCCGTCGTGACGAGGGCGGTTTTCACGCCCTTCCTTTCCAGGATGGCGTTGGTCGAGACCGTCGCGCCATGCCGGAACGAGTCGGTCTCCTCGCCCAGCAGATCGGCCTTTTTCAGCCCGTCGATGACCCCGTCGAAGAAGGTCGGGGGGGTCGACGGGACTTTGCCCAGGCGCTGTTCACCCGTCTCGATGTTCACGCCGATGACATCGGTGAAGGTGCCCCCGATATCCGTGCCGACGATCCATTTTCCTTTGCCCACTTTGATGGCATCCCTTTCCGTTTCAGCGCCTGACCCATTCAGGCGCCGCGCCCGTGACGCTGTTTACCGCCGGGACGGGTCGTGCGTCACCCGGCCCGGCGAGGCCAGGGCGAATGCCCCGCCCCGGACGTTCTTCCCGCCGGTGCGCGGACGCTTCCCGCAATCATGTATCTTCGCACCGCCCCCTGAGAAGCGGGCGCTACTTTTTCTTCCGCTTCGGCGGTATGTATTTCAGGGCGTTCGATTTCGTCGCCAGCACATGCTTGATGAACACCTTCTGCTTCGGCCGTTCGCCCTTGAGGTACCGGTCCATGACGTTGACGCCGAGGATCCCCCAAGCAACGGGATTGAGCACGACCGTCATGTCCATCCGGCCCTTGGCCACCGCGGCGAGGGCGGGGGGGACGCCGTTCATGCCCGTGATGATGATCCCGCCCTTCTTGCCGGTGGCGCCGACCACCTGGGCCGCGCCCAGGGCGAGCTCGTCGTTGGCGCCGTAAATGGCCCGGACGTCGGGATGGGAGACGAGGATGTCCTCCGTCTGCTTCAGGCCTTCCTCGCGGGTCAGCGGGACCGTACGCTTGAAGACGACCCTCATGCAGGGATTCTTCTTGATCTCGTTCTGAAAGCCGTTCGCCAGGTTCCGGAACGTGCCGGAGCCTGCGGGCCCGGCGATCATGGCCACCTTGCCCCGGCCGCCCGTTTTCTTCGCGATCCAGGCCGCGATGTCTTTTCCGATCCGCACCTCGTCCATGGCGACGTGCAGGGTCTGGTATTTTGACTTCGCGCCGCGGGCAATGGAGATGATTGGAATCTTGGCCTTGTGCGCCGCCTCATAGGCGGCCCCGGTGGCGATCCGGTCGATGGGGGAGATCAGGATGCCGTCCACCTTCTGGGCGACCAGGTCCTGAACACCGTTGACCTGCTTGTTGACGTCCTCGTTGGCGACGACGATGCGGACCTTCCAGCCCAGTTGCTTGGCCCGGATTGTCACGCCTTTGCGCATGGCGATGTAGAAGGGGTTGGTGTCCGACGCGAGGGCGAGCCCGATGACCTTCCCGGCCGCGAAAGCCGATCCCGCCGCCGCAAACAGCATGGCGGCGCCCAAAATGGCCGTGAGCAGCTTTTTCATGACATCTCTCCTTCTCTTTCTTGGTGGTTTCACAATATCCGGAACTTTCACCGTTTCGACTTGAACAGATCCGCGGCCGCCGCGGCGATGATGACGGCGCCGATGGCCACCCGCTGCCAGTACGAATTGACGTTGAGCAGGTTCAGGCTGTTGGACAGGACGATCATGATGAAGACGCCGATCATACTCCGGTAGAGGCTGCCCGTCCCGCCGAAGAGGGAGGCCCCGCCCAGCACCACCGCCGCGATGGACAGCAACTCGTAAAACTCCCCGGCGGTGGGCTGTCCGGATTGCAGGCGCGAGCCCAGCAGGACCCCCGCCACCCCGGCCAGCGTTCCGCACCAGATGTACGCCGAGGCCGTGACCCGGTTGACCTGGATCCCGGCCAGGAAGGCCGCCTCGCGGTTGCCCCCGGTGGCGAAGATGCGCTTGCCGTACGCGGTCACGTGGAGAAGCCAGGAGAACAACGCGAACAGGACGATGGGCGCCCAGATCAGGTAATGGATCCCGAACATGGCGCCCCTGCCGATCTCCAGGAACGACTCGGGCAGTCCCTCCTCCCCGACGATGGGCTGCCCGTCGGTCATCAGCAGGGCCGCGCCGCGGAAGACGACCATCGTCCCCAGCGTGGTGATGAAGGGGTTCACGTTCAGAAGCGTGACGACCAGGCCGTTGATCAAGCCGATGGCGGCCCCGGCGGCGATGCCGGCCAGGATGCCCAGGACGACGTTGGTCTGGAGCATCACCCAGGCCGCGACGCACCCGGACATGGCCACGATGGACCCCACCGACAGGTCGAACCCGCCGGAGATGATAACGTAAGTCATCCCCATGGCCACCACCGACATCACCGAAGCCTGGAGCAGGATGTTGATCAGGTTCATGCCCGTCAGGAACCGGTCGGAGAGCAGGACGGTCAGGAGGCAGACGACGATCAGCGCCAGGAGGGGGATCTGGTTCAGGAAGAACCCGGGCCTCGGCAGGCCGCCGATCCGGCGCCAACGGGACTCCATGGGGATGGATCGGTCGGCCATGGATCCCCTCATCCTCCCAGGGCCGAGCGCAGGAAGGCTTCGCTGTATTCCCCGCTCTCCCGCGACATGCGCGCCACGATATTCCCGTTGCGCATCGCCAGGACGCCGTCGCTCATGGACACGACCTCGACCACTTCGGAGGAGGTGAACAGGATCCCGCCTCCCTGGTCCGCGAACTCCCGCATCAGGCGGTGGATTCGCGCCTTGGCCCCCACGTCGATTCCGTGGGTCGGCTCGTCGAGCAGGAGGACGTCGATGTTCCCCGCGAGCCAGCGGGCGAAAATCACCTTCTGCTGATTGCCGCCCGAGAGGGACCGGACGGGCAGGTTGGGGGCGGGCGGGCGGATGTCCAGGGAATCGATCAGATCATCGACCAGCCGGTCGATGGCCTTTTCGTCCATGCGCCAGCGCTTTGTCAGCGCGACCAGGTGGGGCAGGACGATGTTGTCGCGGACGCTGAGGCCCATCACCAGCCCTTGGCTCCGCTCGCCGGGGACCATCCCGACGCCGGCCCGGATCGCCGCGGACGGCCTGTTGATGGTCTTCTCCCCGCCGCGCACCTTGACGGCCGCCGGTTTGTCGCCCGCGCCGAAAAGTTTTCGAAGGTACTCCGTCGTCCCGCTCCCGAGGAGGCCGCCCAGGCCGACGATGGCCCCCTGTCTCACACCAAGGCGGCGGTCGGCCCCCGCGCCCCCGCTTTCGGGCAAGGGGCGCCGGCCGGGTTTCGCCTCTTCGCCGTCGTATTCGAGCAGGGGTTCTCCGAATTCCAGCGTGTGCGGCCGGTGCAGCTCCTCGAGATCGCGTCCGGTCATCTGCCGGATCAGCCGGTCCCGGGAGATTTCGCCCTTTGTGGACACGTCCACGACGCGTCCGTCCCGAAGCACGGTGCACCGGTCGGCCAGGCGGACCACCTCGTCCAGGCGGTGCGAGACGAAGATGATCCCGACGCCCTCCTCCTTGAGGCCGGCGATGACCCCGAACAGCCGTTCGGCTTCGTGGTGTTCCAAGGAGGCGGTGGGCTCGTCCAAGATGAGGACCTGGGCCTCGCGGCAGAGGGCCTTGGCGATGGCCACCAGCTGCCGCTCCGCGAAGCTCAGCCGTTCGACCGGCTCATCGAGGTCCCCGCTGAATTTGAGGCGCTTCAGGGCTGCGTTCGCCCGCTCGTGCATCCGGGCGCGGTCGACGGCGGGGAGGATGCCGAAGAAACGTTTGGAGGGCCAATCGCCGAGGGTGACGTTTTCGGCGACGGGGGCGGCGGGGACGAGCTGCATCTCCTGGGGGATGACGACGACACCGGCCTCCCGCGCTTCACGGGGATCGCGGAAGACCCGCTCCGTTCCGTCGATGAAGAGCTGGCCTTCGTCCCGCTGATAGATGCCGCCGAGGATCTTGATCAGGGTCGATTTGCCCGCGCCGTTTTCGCCGACGAGGGTGTGGACCTCGCCGCGGTGAAGATCGAACGAGACCCGATCCAGGGCCTGGGTCGCGTAGAACCGCTTCGAGATGTCTCTGGCGCCGAGCAGGCTTGAACGGTCGCTCAAAGGATGCATCTCCCTCTGATTCTTGAGTTCCCGCTCCAAATCGGATAAAAGGAATGGTATTCCTTTTTGAGGCGCGGGTCAATCGTCACCCGGCTTCAGGCGGGATGAAGGGTTCGACATGGCGCAGGTGAAGAAGACCGCCGTTCGAGACGCGATCCTCAACAGCGCCTTTCTGCTGTTCAGGGAAAAGGGCTACTCGAATACGACGCTGGCGGACATCGCGCTCGAAGCAGGTGTGACGATATCGAACATCTACAACTATTTCGGTTCGAAGCTGGACATCCTGTTCGACGTCTACACGCCCTGGCTGGATGAGCGGCTGGACCGACTGGCCGCGGACGTAGGGGCCGCGGCCGATCCCCGGGAGAAGCTGCGGACGGTGTTCCTGACGCTTTTGCGGGACATCCCGGCGGAGATCGGGGGGTTTGCCAACAACCTCCTGCAGGCCCTGTCCACGCCCAAGGCGGACGAGGTTTATTCCCGGGACCTGCTGCTTCGCTCGGAGGCGAAGGTTTCGGCCATCCTCCGTGAGATATTGCCGGAGTCAGCCCGCCGCCCGGCCGGGGACAACGCGCTCTCGCACCTGCTCTTCATGGCATTCGACGGTTTCGCGGTGAACTACAAACTGAACGGCGGGACCCGGCAGGCCGAGGCCATATCCGACATGCTGGCGGACCTCATCCTGGGAACGGTGAATCCGTAAGAGGCCGGCGCCGCGGGGTCATGTCTTTTTCGGGGCAGGGCCTTGCGCCCTCCCTATGCTTCCGGGGACCGGATCCCCAATCCGCGCAATAGAAGCCAAAGGCAGCGGACTTTCATGCTTTCGTTAAATAACCCGGTCAATGTGTCATTTTGACCGCCGTCCGCGTCAGCCTTCCGGAATCATCGCCGTGGTCTCCACTTCCAGCTTCGCCCCGTCTTCGATGAAGCCGCTGACCTCGATGACGGACATCGGAGGATAAAACCTTCC
>JASLXW010000239.1 GCA_030740135.1 Nitrospinota bacterium | reverse complement strand
GCGGCCTCGGCCACGCCGAGGGCGCAAGCCGGAATTTCCATGGTCTTTCCGAAATACCATCGGACGTCGGCCCATGCGTTGCCGGCGTCGCCCAGGATGTTCGAAGCCGGCACGCGGACGTTTTCGAAGACGGCTTCGCCTTGGGGGTAGAGGCGCCAACCCATCTTGTCGTGGATCGTCCCGTACGAGAGCCCCGGGATCCCGTCCGTGACGACGAAGGCGGTGGACCCGCGGGTCATGCCGACGCTTTTGTCCGTTCTCGCAAACAGGATCATCAGTTTGGAAAACCCCACCAGGGAGCAGAAATGCTTCCTTCCGTTCAGGACGTAGTCCTCTCCCTCCCGCACCGCCTTGAGCTGGATGCCGGCCTCCGAGGCATCGTAGGGCAAATGGTTATCGGCTCCGGAATCCGGCTCGGTCGTCAGGATTGAGCAGACGCAATCGGCGTCGTCGACAAAGGGGCGGAGGAAGCGTTCCCGCTGCTCTTCGGTGCCCACGCGGTGGATCATCAGGGCGATCTTCCAGCACTGAGCGAAAACCTTTGCGACGCCCGGGTCCACCTTGGAAATCTCCTGAAGGACCACGGCCTGAGTCAACACGGACGCGCCGGCCCCGCCGAATTCCTCCGGGAGGGCCAACGTCCGCAGACCCAGCTCGGACCCTTTGCGGATAAGCTCTCTGGGAAAACATTCGGCCGGGTTCGGGTTGGCATCGAGCTCCGCAACGACGGGCCGGACTTCACGCTCCGCGAACTCCCGCGCCATCTCCTTCAACAATCGTTGTTCTTCAGTCAGCGTGAAGTCCATTGCGGCGCAATCTCCCAAAGTGGGATTCTCATAATCGAATCCATAGAAAGATCGAATCTCGAAAATTCTTCACGAATCCGGGAGGGCGGGAATGGCGACGAGGCGGACCTCCCTGAATCCCTTAGGGGAGGCCGCCAACGGTTGCGCCGGTCTTGGACATCGAGGGTTCCCCGAATGCCCCCTCATCCGGAATCGATTCGCTTTCCGGGATCTTATGCGCGATTGATTCCTCCTGGCCATGATCGAGATCAGGTTTAACCGGAAAGAGCCATGACGATGGAGCAATCCAATGGGGTCAACACCAATGATTAGAAATCCTGGAACGCCCCGGCCGGCCTTCTCCTATCGGCGAAAATTCCGGTTTGAAGCGTTGACCCGGCCTGTTTTGGCCTCGGACGGAATTCTGTTATCTTTCTTGTATGGTTTTCTCCGGCAACGGTCATCCGCCTGAGGACAATTCGCCTTCCGGACCGCGGAAAAAATCCTTCCTGTTGGGCACGCCCTGGGGCGAGGCCCTGGCCCTGGCCTTGTTCGCCGCCGTCATCACCCTGTACGGCCTCGGCGCGACCAGTCTCATCGACAACGACGAGACGCGATTCGGCCTCCTGGCCCGGAACATGATCGAGACCGGGGACTGGGTGGTCCCCCGCTGGTCCCACCGGCCCCAGGGAACCAAACCCCCGCTTTTCATGTGGGCCGTCGCCGGATTTTCCTTCCTCACGGGCGGGATCAATTCCTGGTCCGCGCGCGGCCCCTCGGCCCTGGCCGGGGTCGGCGTGGTCGTCCTGACGTACTTTTTGGGAAGGCGGTTTTTCCCCCATCCCGTCCCCTTCCTGGCGGGATTGGTGATGAGCACCAACGTCGCCTTCTACCAAATCGCCCGGACGGCCCGCACGGACATGCTCCTTGTGTTCTTCGTCCTGTTGGCGGCGACGCTCGTCTTGGAGGGGCACGCCCGGCAGGGGCCTCGGGGCTTCCTGCTCGTGATGGGGGGCTACGCGGCGGCGGGTCTCGCCGTGCTGACGAAGGGCCCGGTGGGTCTTCTCCTGCCGGGCTTCATCGTCGCGGGCGCATGGGTCGCCCGGCGGGATTGGAAGCGGGCGTCCCTCGCCGCCCACCTCGCGGGTCTGGCCGTGATGGTCGGCGTCGCCGGGTCCTGGTACTTCCTGTACCAGGAGGCCATTGGCGGAGAGAGCGCACGGGGCTTCGTCCTTCGGGAAAACCTTTTGCGCTTCCTCAGCGCCTTCGATCACAGCGCGCCGTTTTATTATTTCGTCTACACCTTCGCGGGCGATTTCATGCCGTGGACGCCGATCTTTATTTTGGCCCTGGGCTGGGCCTGGGTGAGGCGCAAGGCGAAAACCGCCGATTACGGCGCGGTCCTGCTCTGGTTCGCGGCGGTCTTCGTCTTCTTCAGCATTTCGTCCTCCAAGCGGGGACCCTATATCCTCGCCCTGTATCCGGCGGCCGCCATGATGACGGGCGCTTTCCTGGCGACGGCGATCGCCCCGGCGGGGAAATCCCTGGACCGGTGGCGGACGGCCGGCGTCTGGACGTTTCGGGGGCTCGGCGCCGCCGCTGTCGGGTTGGCCGTGGGCGGTTCGATCTGGACGGCCATGAGATTTCCGTCCATCCTCATTCCCGTGATCGCGGCGGGGGCGCTTGTGTGCGTCCTCGGCGCGTGGATGTTGCGGGAGACGTTCCGGCGCACGCTGGGGCGGGTGACGTTGGTGATTCCCATGGGCTTTTTGGTGATCCACCTGCTGGTCCAGCCCCTGGCCGCGCCTCACCTGGAGCGAAGAAAGTCGCCGCGGCCCTATGCGAAGGAGGTGGCCGCGCTGGTCGGACGGCGTCACCTGGTCTCGTACCGGTTTTCCAAGGCGTCGCTGGATTTTTACGCCCCGCCGGAAATGGGGGAGGTGTATTTCATTTATGACTGGGGCATGCTCCGATACTTTTTCCGTTACCACCAGGACCCGGTCTACGTCGTGATGAGCCGGAGGAATTATCAGGAGATTCGGCCCGAGGCCCTGGCGGGGTCCCGTCTGCTTCGGGACAATCTCAAATACCGAAAAGATTCCCTGGTTGTCTTGACCAACCGGCCGGTTCGCCCGGGCCCCCCCGCGCGGGTGAACGGGGCGGCGCCGCCCGCCCGGGCGAATCGGAAAGACCCGGCCGGCCGGCGATGAGAATCCACAACGCGCCCTTCCAGGTTGTCTTGCTGCTTTTCGCGGCCGGGGTGCTGTTCTTTCTCCGTCTCGACTCCAAGCGTCTGATGGACAACGAGGAGAGCCGCTTCGCCCTCCAGGCCCGGGTGATGATCGAGACCGGGGACTGGGTGGTCCCCCGCTGGTCGCAGCGGCCGCAGGGGACGAAGCCTCCGCTGTTCACCTGGGCCGTCGCTGGGCTCTCCAAGGTCTCGGACGGCGTGAACGAGTGGACCGCCCGGCTCCCTTCCGCCGCGGCCGCCCTGGCGACGGCGCTCGTGGTCTATTTCCTCGGGGTGCGCCTGTTTGGAAGGACCGCCGGGTTCCTGGGCGCCCTTGTTCTCGCCTCCTCCTTTCTTTTCTGGGACCAGGCCCGGTTCGCCAAGTCCGACATGTTCCTGACGTGCTTTCTGACGATCTCGGTCGTCTGCCTGATCCGCGGTGCGGAGGCGGACGCCCGGTCCTCGCTCTGGCTCCTGGGGGCGTTCGCGGCTGCGGGCTTGGCCGTCTTGAGCAAGGGTCCGGTGGGGGTGGTGCTGCCGGCGTGGGTCGGATTCCTCTATCTGACCCTCCGGCGGCGCTGGGGAAGGTTCCCACTCTGGAGTTTCGGGGCGGGGGTCCTGGTCCTGGTCGCGATCGTTTCTCCGTGGTACATCCTGTACGCCCAAGCCGCCGGCGGGGAGCACGTCCGGGAGATGCTCTTCCGGCAGAATGTGACGCGCTACCTCAGCGCCTTCGATCACAGGAAATCGTTCTTGTTCTATCTGGGGTATTTCCCGTCCAATTTCCTTCCCTGGATGGGGCTGACGCTCGCGGCCCTGGTGTACGGAGCGTCCCGGAGCTGGAGAAACCGGGAGGCCGGCGTCATGGTTTTCCTCTGGTGGGCCGCCATCTTCCTGTTCTTCAGTCTGTCCACCTCAAAGCGGCCCGCCTATATCCTGCCCGCGTTCCCTCCGGCCGCCCTCCTGACGGGGTTCTTTATCCGGGCCGAGGTGCTTGGAAATCTCGGACGGGGGCTGAACCGGAGGGATTGGGGGTGGTGGGGCGGGCTGATCTTGGGGATCACCTTCGCCGGACTCGCCGCCGGCGGGATCGGCTTTGTCCTCTGGGCGGGGATCGCCGACCCGGAGTTTCTCCCGCCGGCCATCCTGTTGGGCGGGATCTGGATCGCCTCGGGCGCCGCGGCGTTTTGGACCCGGAGGCGTGGAAGGCCCCTCCGGGCGATCGCGGTTTTCGTGTGCGGGATTCTGGCAACCCAGGCGGCGTCTCAGTGGAGCCTGGCGCCGCGAATCGACGGTCGCCTCGGGACGGCCGCCGCCGCGCGGAAGGTGGTCCGCGCCGCCGCCGGCGCGCACATCGTCTCCTTCCGGTTCCCGAAGGCCTCGCTGGCCTTGTATGGGGCCGGGAGCGGCCGGGGGGGGGGGGGAGAGGGAAAGGCGGGGGAATTCTACTACTTCAGGCAGCCCTGGCGGCTGCGATATTTCCTGAACGACTTCCAGGCGCCGGCCTTTGTCCTGATACAGACGAAAGAGTACCGGAAACTCCCCGAGGACATCCGTTCAAAAATGACGGTGGTGGAATGGGACCTCCGGTTCGGCCGGCACCGCACGGTGCTTTTGAAAAACCGGCCCTATCGGCCGGGGATTTCGCGGGATTGACGGGGCGGGCGAATTACGATCCCTTGCCGTTCACCAAGGTGAGCAGGGGCTCGGTCCCATTTGATTCATGGCCGACTTTTTGCTTTGAATGCCGGCCGTTGCGGGCGAGGGTCCGGGCGGGCTCGGGCTCGATGGAATTCAGAGGGATTGAGGCGGGTTTTTGTTTCTCATCTATCCACCATGCTTCAATGAAGAGGTCTTCCCCTTCCGCTTTGACCTCGTACGTCTGAATGTTGTGTCCGAAGGCGTCGGCCGATTCCCCCGTTCTCAGATCGAACCGCATCTCGTGAGCCGGACAAATCACGCACATCTCCTGAACGGCCCCGCAGGAAAGGGTTCCGCCCCGGTGGGGGCATACGTCGTTGACGGCGTAGAACTTCCCGTCCACTTTGAAGACGCCGACCAGCTTGTGTCCGACATTGACGACCCGGCCCTTTCCTTCCGGAAAGTCGCGGGTTTTGGCGACCCATACGAACTGGCGCATTTTCTCTCCCACTCTTGAATCCCCGCGCTTCGCGGAACGCGTCGCCGGGAGGCGAAGAAGTTGTATCCATAGATTTACAGCAGATTTCATGCCAAACGGGCGTTACCTGCCTCCGATCGGCGGGCGGATGCAGAAAGGGAAGACCGCGGAGAACATTTGGCCTGTTTTTTTTGGTTTTAGGCCGTTGTCGCTCATGAGGCGCGGTTTCATCGATTCGGACGTAGGAGGATTCACCGAACCCGGGTGGATGGATATCCTGAGACGCGACGTGATTTTGACGCCAATCGTTTGGGGCGGGCGCGAGTCGGTTGACTCCTGTGCCGGCCCTTTTCGTCGGCCGACGGATGGCCCGTGGGCAAAGGTCGCGGCCCCCCGCAATTTTTTCTGAGAAAACCGGTTTAACGGTCTTTCTTGGCCCACCAGGCGTCGATCCAGACCGCTCCGTCCTCCACCTTGATTGAATAGGTTTGTAGCGAATGGCCGAACTCGTCCGCCGACCGGCCCGAATCCAGATGAAAGCGGAGCGCGTGGTAAGGACAGGCGACGGTCGTCCCGACCAGCGCCCCGGCCCCGATGGGTCCGCCCATGTGTGGGCAGATGTTGTTGACGGCGTGGAGTTTCCCGCCCGCATTGAAGACGGCGACGGGCTTGCGGGCGGCGCTGATGATTCGGCCTTGCCCCTCGGGAAAGTCCTCGACCGCGCCGATCCGAACGAAGTTGGGCATCGCAGGGCCTCCTGACGGCTCTAAGAGGGCATTCCCCCCGTGCGTTCCGCGACAAAGGATTCCACCGCTTCCGGTTCGGCGGGCACGGGGGCGCGGGGTTTCAGGGTTTCCTTCATTTTGATGGCCATGAGTCCGACGATGAGCACCCCCGCCGCGTGCGCGGCGAACGTCCATCGATAGCCCGCGTGGGTGATCGTCAACCCGCTGATGATGGGCCCGATGATAAATCCGATGTCGCCGGCCATGCGAAAGATCCCGATTCCAGCGCTCCGCACCCGGGCGGGCATCACGTCCGAGGCGATCACCGAAGGCGGAACCCCGCAAATTCCCGTCGTGACGCCGAAGATCGCGCTGACCAGGATCAATCCGGTAAAGGTGTCCGCCCAGCCGAACGCCACAACGGCGAGGGCGGCCGCAAGATTCCCGCCGATCGCGACCGCCTTCCGGCTCCGGTCGACGGCCCGGCCCGCCGGCCAGAGGGCGACCAGGTTCATGACCGTAATGGAGCTCAAC
>JASLXW010000238.1 GCA_030740135.1 Nitrospinota bacterium | reverse complement strand
GCGCCAATCCTCCCTTGTCCAGAGAAATTATACCATCCGCATGATCCGCGTCCCGAACGAATTGACCGGGGCATCCCCTTTTCGAATGAAACTGAGAAAGAAATTCCTTCGCCCAAGCCCGCTGTCCTAAGCGGCGGCGGACGATTCTCGCCGGAACGCCTCCGCGTAGGCGATGCGTCGAGAAATGGACGGGTGGCTGTAAAACAATCGCTCCACCCAGGCCGGGGGCGACTCCTCGGCGAGGTTCAGCCGGGACAACTTGCGCATCGCGGAGATGAACGATCCGGGGTCTTTCGTCGCCCGCAGGGCGTCGTCGTCGCACCTCCGCTCCATCGCCCTGGAAACCGAATTCGCGAAGGGCGCGGCGAGCAGTCCGGCGCCCCCCAATACAAGCAGCGCCAGGGGAAGGCCGGCGGGGTCGGCCGCGCGATCGACGCCCAGGCCCGGACCCCACGCGCGCAGGGCGAACACCACCCCGTAGAAGACAACCGTCCCAAAGACCGCCTGCGCCGCGATGAGCTTCGGAATGTGACGCCTTCCGTGATGGGCCAGCTCGTGCGCGAGGACGACGGAGATCTCCTCGTGCGAGAACCCTTCCAGGAGGGTATCGCTCAACAGGATGCGGCGGGTCTTCCCGAGACCGGTCAGCGCGGCCGTCGCGGTCCGGCTTTTCCGGCCCAGGTCGAACTGATAGACCCCTCGGACGTTCGCGCCGGACGCCCGGGCCAGCTCCGCCAGCCGGTTCTCGAGCCCGGCGTCCTCGACCGGCCGCGTTTTGAAAAAGACCGGCATCAGGAGGACCGGCGCCAGCCGGCCGGCCAAAATCAGGAAACCCAAGAACGCCGCCCCCGCCCAAAGGGGGAAGGTCAACGGCCCCGTCCCCCTCAGCAGCCCATAGAAAACCTCAAACGCCAAGAGCCCGAGTGCAAGGCCAATCCCGGCGCCCTTCAGGCGATCCCACAGCCAACCGGCCGCGTTCTGTCGGGAAAGACCGAAACGCCGGGCGAACCGGTGTCCCCCGAAATAGTCCAGGGGCAGCGTCAAGACCTCGAATCCAATCATCAGGACCGCGCAGAACAGGGCCATCCCCAACCACGCATTGTCCGTGAGGGCCCGGGTCCAATCGGCGAGGGCGATGGAGGCCCCCGAAAAGAGAAGCCCCGCCAGAAAGAGAAAACCCAACGCCGTCCGGGCGATTCCAACCCCGCGTCCGGTGCGGTGATACCGACGCGCCTCGTCATGATGTGAGCGGGATTCCCCCGGGTCATCCGCGGTATCCCGCGCTCCCGGAGAGGGTCCCGGTGCGCCGCCCGGGAAGAAATCGGCCAAGGGTTCGGGTTGTCTATCATCCATCGGTCCACGCCCTCCCGCGATGTCGCGGACCCCGGCCGGGGTCACGGCTCCAATCTATTCCCCGCTCCGGAGCGGCGCAACGCGGCGGCGGACAAGGGGTTGAAATCAAGCGGGAACACCGAGACAGACCGGCGATGATAACGGTATGCTATGGACATGGCGGAACACGAAGAGGCTCCCGGAAATCATCCTTTGCGCGTCGCGGACATCGGCGAGTTCGGTCTGATCGGCCGCCTGCGGTCGCGGCTCGGCCCCGCCCGCGGGGGGGCGGCGGCGGGCGTCGTCCTGCCCAATGGAGACGACTGCGCGGGGGTTCTCTTCACCCCGGGCCGGTGGGTCCTGGCGACGAGCGACATACTGGTCGAGGGCGAGCACTTCCTCCAGGCCCACGCCACCCCCCGGCAGATCGGCCGAAAGGCCCTGGCCATCAACCTCAGCGACATCGCCGCCATGGGCGGAGACCCGAAGTTCGCCCTCACGTCCCTCGCCGTTCCCGAGGACACGCCCGTCGAGTGCGTCGAGGCCGTTTATGACGGTCTTCGTGAAGAGGGCGAAGCGTTCGGGACGGCGGTGATCGGGGGGAATGTGGCGCGCTCCCCGGCGGGGATCATCCTGGACGTCCACCTCTTGGGGGAATCGGACCCGGAGAGGACCCTCCGCCGGTCCGGCGCCCGTCCCGGAGACGTCGTGATGGTCACGGGGACGCTCGGCGACGCCGCCGCGGGACTGCGCGTCCTTCTGGATTCCGAAATCTCCGCTCCGGGCGAGACGGCGGATCTCCCGGCCGGCGAGAGGTCCCTCGTGGACGCCCTCTTGGGCCCGAAACCCCGCGTGCCGGAGGGACGGGCCATCGCGGACGCCGGGGCGGCGACGGCGATGATCGATCTGAGCGACGGCCTCTCGGGCGACCTTTCGCACCTCTGCGAGGCGAGCCGGGCGGGCGCCGTCCTGGACGCCGAAAGAATTCCCGTCTCCGACGCCCTGCGGGCGATTTCCGCCGGGTGGAAACGGGACCCGGTGGACCTGGCCCTCCAGGGTGGGGAGGAGTACGAGCTGCTCATGGCGGTCCGCCCGGAGGAAGCGGACGACCTGGCCGCGCGCGTGCTCCAGGAGACGGGAACAACGCTGACGGCCATCGGCCGTTTCACCGAGGAAGGAAGCGGTCTCAAAATCCTCCGCGAAGGACGCGAAGAACCGCTCGGGGTCACCGGTTACGACCACCTGCGGAAGTGAGCCGTCCATTGCGCCCTTGGCAAAGCTCGCCAGGGGGGGCTTTTTTAAAAAACCGCCCCCCCTGGCCCCCCCCTGAAAAACTTTCGACGGCCAAGCCTCAGGCTTGGCCTTTCCGGGTTGGATGTTGGATTGGCTGAACGGTCTGTCTGTCGCCCGTCGTGGCTTCTACCATTGTCCGAATGCCCGCCTTCCTCCGGAAAGCTCCGGCATTCGGACAATGGGCCAGTTTTCTTTGCGATCGGGAAGGAGATGACGTGATGGCGGATGACGCCAGCGTCGTGCGGGTGGGGCAGGTCGGACTCGGGAAGTGGGGGCGCCAGCTGGCGACGGCCGCCTTGGAGAGCGGGAAGATCCGGTTCGTCGCGGGTTTCAGCCGCTCGGAAGAGAAGCGCGAGGCGTACGCGGCGAAATTCGGGATGGAAACCGAAACCGCCTACGAGGATTTGCTCAGGCGCGACGATATCGAAGGCGTGGTCGTCTCCGCCCCCAACAACGCCCATACGGAGCTGTGCGTCCGCGCGGCCGGGGCGGGAAAACACGTCTTCGTTGAAAAACCGATCACCAACTCCCTCTCCGAGGCCCGGCAAGTTGTGGAGGCCTGCGAGAAGGCCGGCGTCACCCTCATGGTCGGCCACAGCTCGAGACGCCTGGGGGGCCACCGCGTCCAGAAGGCGTGGATCGAAAACGGCAGGCTGGGCGATCTGGTCACGATCGAAGGGAACCTCTCGAACCCGATGGGGTTGGACCTCGAGGAAGGCGATTGGCTCTGGCATCAGTCCGAAAGCCCGGCCGGGGCCCTGAGCCAGCTCGGCGTCCATCACATGGACACCCTCATCTACCTGGCGGGTCCGGTGAAACGGGTCTCGTCGTTCATGAGCAAAAGATTCACCCCCGGCGAGATCCCGGACGTGACGGGGACGATGGTCGAATTCGAGTCGGGCGTTCAGGGCTACGTCGGCAGCAATTTCGCCAGTCCGCGGTGGACGTTCTTCATCAATGTGTACGGGACGAAGGGGAACCTCCACTACGACCGCTTCGAAGGGCTCTACCACAAGGAGACCGACGAGGCCCGCGTCGCCGTTCCGTATCAAGGCGTGGACATCCTCCGGGATGAGCTGGACCACTTCTCCGACTGCGTCCAGACCCGGGCGAAACCGGAAACGGGCGGACAGGAGGGCATCGACGCCCTGGCCGTCGTGGTCGCGGCCATCCGGTCCGCCGCGGAGGGCCGGGCGGTCGAGATCGCCGAGGTTATGGAAGGATGAGCAAGGTCAGGAGGGGCCGGCTTTTAACTTGGGTTAGCGCGCATTTCTCACCAAGCGATGGTCTTGCAGTTCGCGCGCCGCATGAATCGCCATCGTCGGCCTGATTCGGCTGAATATGGCGGATGCGCGCAACGGTCTGTTTTTCGAGCGGGGACGGGTCCCCGTCCCCGCCCGTCACACTCCCGCGGGCAACAGAATGTTGGGGTTTGCTCAACACACGCTCGTTGGGCAAATCGTTGAAGATATACCCGGTTCAATCGACCTACCCCGTTCGGGCGTTCAAGTTGGTGAGATATGCGGGTTAAGATCTTGGGAGGACATCCCCCGCCTTCGCGTGGGACATGCTTTGAAAAGCCGACCCGGTTGGGTCAGTCCTCCGAAGAACTCCCTTCGAAAACGTTTATTCCGCGAAAGGGGGCGGCCCTGAAGGGCCGCCCCCTTTCGCAAGAAACCGGCACATTGGCCGGACGCCGCGGCTGCCAACGGCAGACGGGCATCCGGCCAAAGCTCGAAGCCACTGGAAGGCCAAACGCAACCGCCTCAGCCAAACCCACACCCAACCCAATCAAGGCCGGGCCGAAGGCCCGGCCGCAAAAAGTTTTCCAGGGGGCGTGGGGGGCCGGTTTTCAAAAAAGCCCCCCACAAAAAATCTAATTCCTCCTCCCTTTCCGCGGCACGCCGGCCTGTCTGATCGCCTCTTCCACCTCATCCATCGTCTGCCGGCCCCAGATGATCTGTCCGTCCACGACGAACGTCGGCACGCCGAACACCCCCGCCTTCGCGGCGTCGGCGCGGTGCTGGTCGATGAGGTCTTCGAATACGCCGGACTCCACCGCCTCGTCCATATCGGCCGTGTTGAGGCCGACGCCTTCCGCCAGCCGCTCGGCGTACAGGGGATCGCTAACGTCTTCGTGCCTGCCGTGCAGGGCTTCCAGGAAGGTCTTGATGAACGCCGTCTCCTTCCCCCGGAGCCGGGCGTACTCGGTGCACATGTGGAGATGGCGGGTGTTGAACCGGTGGGGGGAGCGGGTCTTGGCCATGGGAACGCCGAGCGCTTTGGCCACGGCGCGGCTTTCATCCCAACGCCGGGCCATCGCCTCCTTGGGCGCGGGCGTGGCCGCGAAGGGCTTCCAGTCGGGCCGCTGCTGGAAGGCCCGCCACGAGAAATCGACCTCGTACTTCGCGGAGAGCCGCTCGCACACGGGCACGGCCAGCCAGGAGTTCTGGGACTGATAATCGAAGTAGACCGGGACCGCCAGCGGCAGGTCCGGCGGGGCGGACAGGACCTCGGCCAGGCGAGTCTCGAGCTCCTTTTTCTGCTTCTCGTCAATGAGGACCCACGTGCCTTTGTGCAGGGCGCCGACGGTCCGGACCGCCACTTTCTTTCGCAGTGCGTGAAGCTGCCGGGGGGTCAAAGCCCGGAACTTCGCCCGAACGACTCCCGTTCGGACCTTCTCATACTTGACCTGCCCTTTTGTGGCCATGGGGTTTTCTCCTCATTGGATTGCCGTGCGCATTGCTCGAACAAAACGCGCCCCTGTGGTCTCGCATTTCGCTTGCCGAAGAGATCGCCAGCGACGGTTTGATGCCATGAAAGCCGGTTGATTCGCTCACCAGCCCTTATTCCGGGCGGGTACGGGAAAAACCCCTGCGATGAAACGGGGTTTTTCTGCGATGCAGGGGCCGGTCCCCGCACCGGCCCGTCACACGTTAGTGGGGAACAGGGTGAGATATACAGGCTATTCCAACCGGCCGAGGAGCTGGAGGACGGCGCGGCGGATCGCCTTGCGGCTGGCCTGGCCGACGGTGGTCTCGTCAAAGGGCGTCCCGGACCCCGACGGGAAAAGCCGCCGGGTCGTGTCGACCGCCTCGCCGATGCCGGAGGCGGGAATGTATTCGTGCGTCTCCGGGTCCACGCGGCGGATTTGGATCCCAATCCGGGTCACCCGCGATGAAGCCGTCGAAACGCCGCGGATGCGCTCCCGGGTTCCCAGCCCGATTCCGAACACTTCCCCGTAGATGACGGCCGAAGGCTGTTTCACTAATTATGGGGACACCATACTTAATTCCAGGGCGAAAAAGGGGGCATAAGAGGAAATGGGTTTGGCGTCCCCCTCCTACCCTCGATTACCTGACGATTACAAGTAGAAATAAGTATGGTGTCCCCTTAATTCCCCGAAACCGCCGCGCCGCGTGCGAACAACCTCATGCGAACCCCTCCATTGGCATCTTCGTCATTCCGGATTAGACAGTGGAAATGTTAGCGGAGTTCGGGGAAGAGGTCAAAAAAAACGGGGCGCCACTGCGAGATTCCTCCTCGGGGTCGGTGGACCCTCGGGGCCTGAAGACCCCTCTGTCGGAATGACAGTGCTTGCGGATACCGCCTTGATCTGCCTCTTTGGATGTCACCCCGAGCGACGGGTATGATCTTTTGAAAAACCGTAAGGACGCAACACAGCGAGGGGTCAACCGACCCGAGGGATCTCGCCGTGACCCACACCGTTGGGCATTCATCGTTCGATACAACCCACACTGCGAGATTCCTCCTCGGGGTCGGTGGACCCTCGGGGCCTGAAGACCCCTCGCTCGGTATGACAAC
>JASLXW010000237.1 GCA_030740135.1 Nitrospinota bacterium | reverse complement strand
ACCATTCTGGACGCCAATGTAACGACCCTGATCGCGGCGCTCGTCCTCCTCCAATTCGGAACCGGTCCGGTCCGGGGGTTCGCCATCACGCTCTCGGTCGGAATCCTGGCCAGCATGTTCACCGCCGTCTTCGTGACCCGGGTGGTGTTCGATAGGATCCTGAGCCGCCGCGAGGTGCGCGCGCTCAGCATTTAGGGGCGCGGAGCATAGAGGAAACCGCCGTGCAGTTCTTCAACCCCGACTCCAAAGTCAATTTCATCGGCTTCCGCAAGTACGCGCTTTTTCTTTCAGGCGCGGCGATTCTGGTGGGGGTCGCGGCGCTCCTCGTCCGCGGCGGGCCGAACTACGGGATCGACTTCCTCGGGGGAACGATGGTCCAGGTCCGGTTTCAGTCGCCGAAGCCGATCCGTCTCGTCCGGGAGGCCATGGGAAAGCTGAACGCCGGCGAGGCCCTGGTTCAGGAGTTCGGAGATCCCCGGGAGGTTCTGATCCGCGTGGAGAAGTCCAGCGTGGAGATGAGCGAGCTGTCGGGACTCATCCGGAAGGCCCTGGCCGAGGCGTTCGGCGGAGAGGACGCCTTCGAGGTGCGGCGCGTGGAAACGGTCGGCCCCACCGTGGGCGCGGACCTCAGGCGGAAAGCCCTGCTGGCCATCCTCTACTCGATGATCGGGATCCTGATTTACATCTCGTGGCGATTCGAGTTCCGGTTCGCCGTCGCCGCCATCGCCGCCCTGGCGCACGACGTCCTGATCACCATCGCGGCCTTCACCGTCCTGGACCTGGAATTCACGGTTCCGGTCATCGCGGCGATCCTGACCATCATCGGCTACTCGCTTAACGACACCATCGTCGTCTTCGACCGCATCCGCGAGAACCTGAAGAACCTCCGCAAGGAGTCTATCGGCGAGTTGATCAACATCAGCATCAACCAGACGATCAGCCGGACGATCCTCACGTCGGGAACGACGTTGTTCGTCCTCCTGGCGCTCTATTTCTACGGGGGCGAAGTCATCCGCGGGTTCGCCTTCGCGCTTCTGGTCGGCGTCCTCGCCGGGACGTACTCGTCGATCTACATCGCCGCGCCCATCATCCTCGCCTGGACGCCGGCCCAGGCCGCCGCCACGTCCCTCCGGAAGCGGAAAAAAGGCGCGTAACCCGCGCAGGATTTAGGGCTTTTGAGGGTGCGTGAGGCGACAGACCCAAACGGGTCGCGTTTCAAAACTTCGCCAAGAATAGATTACTCTTGTGGTTTTTCGCCCTCGACCGCCGCGCGCATCATCAGGCGCAGGGCGTTGAGGCGGATGAATCCCTCCGCGTGGCGCTGGTCGTAAACCTCATCGGCCTCGAACGTGGCGTGGTCGCCGCTGTAGAGGGAGCGGGGGGACTTCCGGCCGGCGACCGCGCACGATCCTTTGAACAGCTTCACCCGCGCCGTGCCCGTGACGGCCTCCGCCGCCTTGTCCACCGCCGCTTGAATCATCTCCCGCTCGGGCGCGAACCAGAAGCCGTAGTAGACCTGCTCGGCGTATTTCGGCATAAGCTGATCGCGCAGGTGCAGCGCCTCCCGATCCAGGACGATGGACTCCAGGGCCGAGCGCGCGGCGTGCAGGAGGGTCCCGCCCGGGGTCTCGTAGACCCCCCTCGACTTGATGCCGACGAAGCGGTTCTCCACCAGATCGGCCCGGCCGATCCCGTGCGCGCCCGCCAGGCCGTTCAGCCGGGCCAGGAGGTTCGCCGGCGTATACGCCTCGCCGTTCACGGATACGGGGTCGCCCCGCTCGAACTCGATCTCGACGTACTCGGGCCGGTCCGGGGCCTTCTCGGGCGAGACCGTCAAGACGTACATGTCCTCCGGGGGCTCGGACCAGGGGTCCTCCAGGACGCCGCCCTCGAAGCTGAGGTGCAGAAGATTGCGGTCCGTGCTGTAGGGCCTTTCCTTCGTGACGGGGACCGGGATGCCGTGGGTCTTCGCGTAGGCGATGAGGTCCTCCCGGCCCTTGAAGTCCCATTCCCGCCAGGGGGCGATGATCCGGATCTTCGGATCGACGGCCAGGTAGGTCAGCTCGAAGCGGACCTGGTCGTTGCCCTTGCCGGTGGCCCCGTGCGCGACGGCGTCGGCCCCGACGCGGCGGGCGAGGTCCATCTGGGCCTTGGCGATGAGGGGCCGGGCGATGGACGTCCCCAGCAGGTACCCTCCCTCGTAGACGGCCCCCGCGCGGATGATGGGGAAAACGTAGTCCCGGACGAACTCCTCCCGGAGGTCCTCCACGAAACATTCGGTCGCCCCGGTCTTCAGGGCCTTTTCGCGGACGGCCTCCAGATCCTCCCCCTGGCCGACGTCCGCGACGAAGGCGACGACCGGGCATCCGTAGGTCTCCCGGAGCCACTGGATGATGACCGAAGTGTCGAGCCCGCCCGAGTAGGCCAGGACGATCTTGCTCACGTCTTTGCTCAAGGCGTTATCCTTCCGATTCGTCGGCCATCAACCTGACGAGAATCCCCTTCTGGACGTGAAGCCGGTTTTCCGCCTGATCGAAGACGACGCTTTGCGGTCCGTCCATGACCTCGTCGGTGATCTCCTCGCCCCGGTGGGCGGGGAGGCAGTGCATGACGATGGCCTCGGGATCGGCAAGGGCGAGGAGCCCGGCGTTGACCTGGAAGCCCTCGAACTTCGACAGCCGGCCCGCGCGCTCCTTCTCGGCCCCCATGCTGACCCAGGTGTCGGTGTAAATCACATGGGCCTCCCGGACGGCCTCTCGGGGGTCGTTGCCGATCTCGATCTCCGCGCCGCCGGCGGACGCCGATTCCCGGGCGCGCCGGACGATGTCCGGATTCGCCGGGTGCGCCGCCGGCGTGGCCAGGGAGAAGCGCAGACCAAGCTTTCCCGCCGCGAGCAGCCAGGAGTTGGCCACGTTGTTGCCGTCCCCCACATAGGCGATCCTGCAATCCGTCCATTCGGGGCGCCGGCCCGCGGGGAATCTCCGCCGGATGGTGTAAAGATCGGTCAGGACCTGGCAGGGGTGTTCCAGATCCGTAAGGCCGTTGATCACCGGGACGGTCCCGAACTCGGCCAGACCCTCGACATCGGCCGGATCGAAGGTGCGGATCATGATCCCGTCCACGTAGCGTGAGAGGACCCGGGCCGTATCGGCAATGGTCTCTCCCCGGCCGATCTGGATCTCGTCCTCCCGAAGGATGATCGAGTCGCCGCCCAGCTCCTTCATGCCCACGTGGAAGGAGATCCGGGTCCGGGTGGAGGGCTTCCGGAAGATCATGGCCAGCGTCTTGCCCCGGAGCGGGGCGACGGTCTTCCCCGAGCTCCGGGCGTCCAGAAGCTCATCGACCCGCTCGAAGAGGGCGTGGACCTCCTCCGCGCTGATGTTGTCCAGGCTGACCAGGTGCTTCACCAGTTGCCTTTCCGCTGCGGGGGGCGCTTTTTGAAAGGCGCCCCCCCCGCAAAACTTTCATTAGTGCGATGGTGTGCTTCGCACACCATCGCAAAAACTGGCATCTTGGCCGGATGCTGCGACCGCCGAAGACACGCGAGTGTCGTAGGCGGACGGGCATCCGGTCAACGACCGACGCCATCGATGGGCCACAGACAAACAGTCCTGTTTACCCGACACCCACCCCCAGGAAGGCCCGGCTTTGCCGGGCCGAAAAAAGTTTTTCGGGGGGTTCCCAACCCCTGGGAGGGGTCCAAGGGGGGCGATTTTTCAAAAAAGCCCCCCTGGAAGAACCTGTCCATTATTTATCGCTCCCATTAATGCTTTTCCCGGGAAGGATCTCGTCCAGGAGGGCCAGGAGGCGGTCGATATCGGCCTGGGTGATCGTCAAGGGCGGCAGGAACCGGAGGACGTTGCCCATCGTGCAGTTGATCAGGAACCCCCGCTCCATGGCCTGAAGGACGTATTCCGGGCCGTCGTGGTCGAGCTCGACGCCGACGAGCAGGCCCCGGCCCCGAACCCCCCGGATGCAGGGATGGCCTTCCCGGAGGGTCTCCAGGCCGGAGACGAGATAGGCTCCCATCTCCCGGCAGTTCTCCAGAAGCCCCCCTTCCGCCAGAACGTCCATGGCCGCCACGCCCGCCGCCGTCGCCAGGAAATTTCCCCCGAACGTGCTGGCGTGCGTACCGGGGCCGAGGGCGGAGATGAAAGGCTCCCGGGCCACCAGGGCCCCGATGGCCGTCCCGCCGGCCAGGGATTTGGCGAGGGTCATGGCGTCCGGCTCAACACCGTCCTGCTCATAGGCGAACAGCGTCCCCGTCCGGCCCATCCCCGTCTGAACTTCGTCATGGAGAAGGACCAGGTCCCGCTCGTCGCACAGCCGGCGCAGGCCGGCCAGGTAACCCTCGCCCGGGACGTTGACGCCCCCTTCCCCCTGGATCGGCTCCACCAGGACGGCGCACGTCGCGTCGGTCACGGCGGCCTCGGCCGCCTCCAGGTCGTCGAAGGGGACGTGGACGAATCCGGGAGAGGGCGGGTAAAAACCCTTGCGGACTTTCTCCTGTCCCGTGGCGGCGATGGTCGCCAGCGTCCGGCCGTGAAAGGAGTCCAGCATGGCGAGGATGTCGCCCCGGCCCTCGCCGTACTTGTCGAAGCTGTACTTGCGGGCCAGCTTGATGGCCGCCTCGTTGGCCTCGCCGCCGCTGTTGCAGAAGAAAACCTTGTCGCCGAAAGAGGACTCCACCAGCCGCTTCGCCAGCTCGATCTGGGGCGGGATGTGGAACAGGTTCGAGGTGTGCATCAACGTCCCCGCCTGCTCGCGGATGGCCTCGACCACCTTGGGGTGGCAGTGCCCCAGGTTGAGGACCGCCAGGCCCGCGACGAAGTCGGTGTACTCCTTGCCGTCCGCGTCCCAGAGGCGGGTGTCCTTTCCCCGGACGGGGACCATGGCGTACCGGCCGTAGGTCTTGGCGACGTATTTCTCCGCTTCGCGGATGTAATCTTCGGATCTCATGTCGACCCTTTCCCTCTGTCCAAAGGCAGACGCCCGAGACAGGCATCCGTGTTTGGCGCGCGGCGCCCGTTATTCCCGTCGGTCCAGGACGATCTCCGTCCCGATCCCCTGGTCGGTGAAGACCTCCAGGAGGATCGAGTGGGGGACCCGGCCGTCGATGATGTGGGCCTTCCCGACCCCGGCCTCGAGAGCCCGCAGACAGGCGTCCGCCTTGGGCAGCATTCCGCCGGCGATTACGCCCCGGCTTTGAAGGGACTGAACCGTGTCTTTGTCCAAAGAAGTCAGGAGGCCGCCGTCATCGTCCTGGATTCCCGCGACGTCGGTCAGCACCACGATCTTTTCGGCCCGCAGGGCGCCCGCGATGTGTCCTGCGGCCGTATCCGCGTTGATGTTGTATAGCGCGCCGTCTTCGCCGACGCCCATCGGGGCGACGACGGGGATGAATCCGTTTTCGGTCAAAAGCTCCAACAGGCCGGGCCGGACTTCCCGAATCTCTCCCACCATGCCCAAATCCGGCGGCTCGCCCTCCCAGCCTTCGGGGGGGTCGATCTGGAGCTTCCGGGTCTGAAGGGTGCCCCCGTCCACGCCGGAGAGCCCGACGGCGCGCCCGCCGTGCGCGTTGATCCAGCCGACGATGTCCTTGTTCACCTTGCCGCCCAGGACCATGGAGACGATGTCCATGGTTTCCGGGTCGGTGACGCGGAGGCCCATGACGAACCGGGTCTCTTTGCCCTGGCGCTCCAGCACCTCGCCGATTTGGGGGCCGCCGCCGTGGACGATGACCGTCCGGATGCCGATGTAGCTCAGAAGCGTTACATCCTCGGCGAAGGATTCGCGCAGGTCCGCCTGGTCCATGGCCGCCCCGCCGTATTTCACGACGACCGTCTTGCCGTGAAAGCGGCGGATGTAGGGGAGGGCCTGGACGAGGACGTTCGTTTTGTCGCCGGGCGTCAGGTTCATCTCGCGGATCGCTCTCGCTGGGAATGGCCGGATCGAATTCGTCATTATGGACCCGGCCCGGCGGGGTTTCAACTGAATATGCAGGAAGAATCCCGAGAGAAGGCGCGGGATGAGGGAAGAGACGGTTTCAGTCGCCCAGAAGCGGAACGATTTCAGAAAGCAGGCGGACGGTCAGGGGGTGGTCGCCGGTCTCGGAATGCGAAAGCGACGCCTCTGAGCGCTTGATGAGGATTCCCCGCCACCCCGCCGCTTCGGCGGCCAGGACATCCTTTTCCAGGTTGTCCCCGACCATCGTCAAATGCTCCGGCCCCAGGCCCAGGCGGTCGGCCGTCCACTGGAAGATTCTCGGGTCCGGCTTGAGATAGCCGCATTCGAACGAGTAGCACGTCACGTCGAAAAGGCCGGCGAGACCCGTTTCGCGAATGAAATCCAGGCCGAAGGATTGGGTGTTGGTCAAAAGGGCGAGGCGGAAACGGGGGCGCAATTCTCTCAAAGTCGGAAGAACGTCGTCGAACAGCCGGGTGGAGCGGTCGGCG
>JASLXW010000236.1:6112-6461 GCA_030740135.1 Nitrospinota bacterium | reverse complement strand
GGCGGTCACAACAGCCTGACTTTGGGGGCTTATCTCGCCAAGGCGGGCTTGCGGATAGCCGTTGTAGAGCGGAACCCGGAGATCGGGGGCGGATGTACGACCGAGGAGGTGACGTTGCCCAAGTTCCGCCACAACCTCCACTCCAATTTTTACATCGGAATCGAGGACGCCCCCATCCACCGGGACCTGGAGCTCCACCGGTACGGGTTCCGTCACGTCCTGCCCCCGGTTCAGCACGCCGCGGTCTTCCGGGACGGGACCGCCGCCGTCATCCATCGGGACCCACAGAAAACCTACAACTCCTTCGCGCGCTTCTCCAAGAAGGACGCCGACACCTTCCGAACGCTTC
>JASLXW010000236.1:0-6102 GCA_030740135.1 Nitrospinota bacterium | reverse complement strand
GACTCATCAACTCCCTCCTCTATTCGCTCCCTCTGTCACCCGCGGAGTTGCGCGAACGGATCAAGGGGGAGGAGGGGTCGGAGTTTCTCGGCTACGCCGGCCTGTCCATGAACGAAGCGGTGGACCAACACTTCGAGGAGGAGCGCATCCGCGTCCTTTTCAAACTTCACCAGCACGCCATAACGGTGGAGGACCTCCCGGGGACGGGTCTCTTCTTCCCCCTCGTGCTATCGAACTGCACCCGGCTCTCGCTGCCGGTGGGCGGCTCGCTCGCCTTCCCTCTGGCCCTGGGGCGCGTGATCGAAGGGCACGGCGGCGCCCTTCTGCGGGGAAAGCACGTCCGGCGCATCGTGGTTCAGGACGGCGAAGCGAGGGGCGTAGAGGTGGAGGATGGGAGCATCATCGAGGCCGCGCGTTTTGTCGCCAGCGGCATCGACGCCCCGCAGACGATGAGGCTGGCCGGAGAGGAGCACTTCCCCCGGGAGGTCGTCGAGAAGCTCAGGAACTGGAATTGGGGCTGCTACAGTCTGGCGACCCTCCACCTGGCGCTGGACGAGGCCCCACGGTACGCCTCGGAGCGGTTCGGTCCGGACGTCGGCAAGGCCTACAACCTCTTCGTCGGGGCCGAGGACAGCGGGGAAATCCAACAAATCCTGAAAGAGGTGGAGGAAGGCCGGTTCCCCTCGAAGCCCATGGGAAACGGAGCGTGCAACACGCTGTTCGATCCCGGCTATGCGCCCGAAGGGAAACACATCGCCTTCTGGTGGCCTTTCGCACCCTACAACTTCAAAGAAGGCGGGCCGGAGGCCTGGGACGGGAGGCGGAAGGAATTGACCGAAAGGAGTCTCGAAGCGTGGAGGCGGTACGCGCCGAATCTCACGAACAAAAATGTCCAGGGGACCTACCTCTTCACCCCACTGGACATCGCGCGGCGGAACATTAACATGGTCGAGGGGAGCCCGCGCGTCGGCGCCTACCATCCGGACCAACTCGGCATCAACCGCCCCCACCCGGAGCTGGCCCACTTCCGTACGCCGGTCAAGGGCCTTTACCTGTGCGGGTCCAGCAACCACGGCGGGGGCGTCAACGGCGGGCCGGGTTACAATGCGGCCAACGTGGTCGCGGAGGATCTCGGCATCCAGCGCTGGTGGACGCCGATGGCCCCCCCCGATTGGCGGGGTTGAGGGGGCTTCTCTGAAAAGCGCATCCGAAGGAGATTGAGATGACGAGCGATGAGGCGGGCGCCTCCCTGGTCGGGAAGTCTCCCGCCCGGGCCGACGCAGTTGAAAAGGCCGCCGGCATGACCCGATTCGGCGACGATGTCTCGCTTCCCGGAATGCTGTGGGGCCGCACGCTGCGCAGCCCGGTCGCCAACGCCCGGATCCGCGAGCTGGAGGTCCAAGGGGCCGGAGGCCTCCCGGGCGTCCACGCCGTTCTCACGGCGGCGGACATCCCCGGGGTCAACCTGCGCGGGAACCTCCTGGGCGCCCGCGACGACCAGCCGGTTCTCGCCGATGCCCGCGTCCGCGCGGTGGGGGATCCGGTGGCTCTTGTCGCGGCGGAGTCGATGGACCTCGCCGAGGAGGCCCTTTCCCGCATCCGTGTCGAGTACGAGCCGCTTCCCCTCGTCGAGGACCCGCTGGGTGCGGCGGCGCCCGATGCTCCCCTCGTGGACGAGCGCGGCAACCAAGTGGCGCACTATGGTTTTCAGCGGGGGGATGCCGCGGCGGGTTTCGCCGCGGCCGCGGCCGTCGTGGAGGAGACCTACCGCACCCAGTGCGTGGACCACGCCTACCTGGAGACGGAGGCGGGGACGGCGTGGCCCGATCCGGGCGGCGTTATCCATATCCGGTGCGGCACCCAGATGATCGAGAACTTTCGTTTCGTCGCGCGGATCCTGGGCGTGCCGCATAACCGCGTGCGCATCGAGTGTCCCGAGATGGGCGGGGGGTTCGGCGGCAAGATCATGCTCACGATCGAGCCTTTTCTGGCCCTCCTCGTGAAGGCCACGGACCGGCCGGTGCGGATGGCGCTGACGCGGGAGGAATCCATTCTCTCCTCCACGAAGCGCCATCCCTATGTCATGCGCTACAAGATCGGGGCCGAGGCCGACGGGCGGCTTACCGCCCTGGCGGCGGACATCACCGGCGACGCGGGGGCGTACACCGATCTCAGCGCCGTGATCTGCAAATACTCCATGGTCCAGGCCTCCGGCCCCTACCGCTGCCCCAACGTGCGGGTGGACATGCGGATGGTTCTCACCCATAACCCCACGGCCACCGCCATGCGCGGCGTAGGCTCTCCGCAGATCACCTTTGCCCTGGAGGGTCTGATGGACACCCTGGCCGAAAGACTGGGGCTGGACCCCGTGGAGCTCCGCGTTCGGAATTACCTTTCCAAGGGCGAGGCCCTCGCCACGGGACAGCCGCTCAAGCGCGACGTCCGCCTGGCCCAGACCCTCGATCAGGCCCAACGGGCGCTCGAGAAGGCGGTGTCCGCTGACGGGGGGACGCACGAAGAGGGGGGTTCAAACGGCCTTCGTCGGGCAAAGGGCTTCGCCTCGAACATGACCGGCTACGGGCGTCATGGCACCGTGGCGCAGGCCCACGTCGGCGTGCAGCTGGACGGCAGCGCCGTTGTGGCGGCGGGGGCGCCCGACCTGGGAGCGGGACAGGGAGGGGGCTACAGGCAGCTTGCCGCCTCATTGCTCGGGCTCCCCATCGACCGGGTGACCGTGCTTCTGTCCGACTCGTACGCCACCCCGCTGGTGGGAATGACAGCCGGCAGCCGGCAGTTTCTCAACACCGGCAGCGCAATCCAGTGCGCGGCGGAGCCCATTGTCCGCGTGATGAAGGAGGCGGCCGCCGGCCTTCTCGAAGCCCGGGCGGAGGACATCATTCTGTCGGAAGGCAAGGCCTTCGTGCGCGGGGCGACGGAGCAAACCGTCTCCCATGGTCAAGTCGTCGCCGCGTGCGCCGCCGCGGGGGCCGCCCTCACGAACCTGGGAACATTTACAATCGGCCCCGAGCCCTATCCGGGCTCCGACACGGCCCACGAGGCCGGCTGGGTGGATTACACCTTCGGCGGGGCGGCGGCTGAAGTTTCGGTCGATCCCGGAACCGGGGAGGTCACGCTTCACGGCCTCGGCGCCTCCCATGACGTCGGAACCGCGGTCAACCCGCAGACTGTCGCGGGCCAGTTCGAGGGGGGGGCCTCCTACGGGATGGGGCTTGCCCTGTTTGAGGACTGCTGCGTGAAAGACGGCAAGCCCGAGGCCCATGATTTCGGCGGGTACATCCTTTCCACCCCTGTGGACGCCCCCGCGATCGGAACGGCCATCGTCGAGTCCGGCGAGGGCGCGGGACCTTTCGGGGCGCGGGGCATCGGCGAAGCGGCGAACAACACCTCCGCCGCCGCCATCGCCAATGCCGTCTCCCGCGCCATCGGGGTTCGCG
The DNA here is from genome assembly GCA_030740135.1 of Nitrospinota bacterium. The sequence goes on along the minus strand of JASLXW010000236.1, from coordinate 2,647 downwards.
TAACCTCGCTTCCAATCATTCCTGAAAAAGTCCTCTCCGCCCTGCGGACGGGCCATTGGCCGGGTTAGCGCATGACTACGAGCGGAATCATCTGGGAGCCGACGGAAGACTTTCTCACGGCCAGCAACGTTGCGCGCCTCATGAACCGCCTCGGCATCGACGACCCGAGGGAGTTGATCCGGTGCTCCGCCGAGGACAACGAGTGGTTCTGGGAGACCATCATCGAGGACATGGGAATCGCCTGGAGCCGCAAGTACGACAGGCTCCTCGACTTGTCCGGCGGGTTTCCCTGGGCCAAGTGGTTCATCGGGGGGGAGATCAACATTGTCCACAATTGCATCGATCGGCACGTGCGGGGAGGCGGCCGGGACAGGACGGCCTTCATCTGGGAGGGCGACGACGGGGCCGTGCGGCGCTTGACCTATGGAGAGGTCTCGGACGAGGTCTCCCGCTTGGCCAACGCCATGCGGGGCGCGGGCCTGGGTCCGGGGGACGCGGCGGGCATCTACATGCCCATGGTCCCGGAAACCGTCTTCGCCATGTTCGCCTGCTTCAAGATCGGCGTGGCGGCCATTCCGATTTTTTCCGCCTTCGGCGCCGCCGCCCTGGCCGACCGGTTGAGGGACTCCGGGGCCAAGCTGCTGTTTACGGCGGATTACGGAATCCGGCGCGGCAAGGCGGTCGAGATCAAGCCCCGGGCGGATGAGGCCGTCGCCGAGGCCGGGTGCGTTCGGCACGTCGTGGTCTGGAGCCGGGAAGGAAGACCCTTCCATCCGATGCGCGACGGGGAGATTTCCTGGGAGGCGTTCGTGGCGGGCCGGTCCGCGGAATGCGAGACCCTTTCCCTGCCGGCCGAATCCACGGCTCTCATTCTCTACACATCCGGAACCACGGGCCGGCCCAAGGGAACCGTCCACACCCACGCCGGCTGCCTCGTTGAGATGACCAACAACGTTTATTACGCGTGCGATCTGCGGGACTCGGACCTCTTTTTCTGGTTCACCGACATTGGCTGGATGATGGGGCCCTGGGAGATGATCGGCGTTCAGTGCATGGGCGGGACCTACCTCATTTACGAGGGTGTCCCCAATCACCCCCGGCCGGACCGGCTGTGGGAGGTGGTGGTCCGTCACGGCGTGACGACGCTGGGCATCTCGCCCACCGCCGTCCGTCTTCTGCGGAGCGCGGGGGATGAGTGGGTCGACAAGCACGATCTTTCGGGCCTGCGGATCCTGGGCTCCACCGGCGAGCCCTGGGACCCGGAATCCTACATGTGGTTCTTTGGGAAGGTCGGCGGCGGAAGGTGTCCGGTCATCAACTGCTCGGGCGGGACGGAGCTGGTGGGCTGCCTCCTGTCGCCCTTGCCCGTTTTGCCCTCGAAGGCCTGCTCCCTGGGCGGCCCGGCGCTCGGCAAGGACGTGGACGTCTATGACGATGAAGGCCGGCCGGTGCGCGGGGGAATCGGCCACCTCGTCTGCAAAAAACCCTCCCCCTCGATGACCAAGGGTTTTCTGAACGACCCGGATCGGTACCTGGAGACCTACTTTTCACGCTGGCCCGGCGTCTGGTATCACGGCGACTGGGCCATGGTGGACGACGACGGCTACTGGTACCTGCACGGGCGCTCGGACGATACGATCATGGTGGCCGGAAAACGGGTCGGGCCGGCCGAGGTGGAATCCGCGCTTTTGCGCAACCCGGCGGTGATGGAGGCCGCGGCGATCGGGGTTCCCCACGATCTGAAGGGTGAGGCCGTCGTGGCCTTTGCGGTTCTGTCCCCCGACGCCGAGCCCACCGAGGCGTTGCGCTCGACGCTTGTCCAGGGGGTCGTCGATGTGTTCGGCAAGACGATGGTCCCGGACGCCGTCCTGTTCGTGGACGCCATCCCGAAGACCCGATCGGCGAAGATCCTCCGCAGCTCCATTCGCCGAGCCTATCTGGGCGAATCGGTCGGAGATGTCTCCAGCGTGGAAAACCCCGAAGCCTTTGAGGCAATCGCCAACGCCCGCTGATGAAGGGCTGACCGGCTCTTTCGAGGGGCGGGGTCTCTGACTCAGGGGGGGTGGCGCGTCTCCGATTCGGTTCGGCGGCGCGCCGGCTCGGAAAGCCCCGAATCGGGCCTTACGCCGTTACGATGCCCTGACGGATGGCGTACCGAACGAGTTGCTGAACGTTGTGGAAGTTCAGCTTCTTCATCAAATTGTACCGATGGGCGTTGACCGTCTTGACACTGATGGCCAGCTCGGAAGCGGTCTGTAGGTTGCTTCGGCCCTCCGCGATCAAGCGGAGAACCTCTCTTTCCCGTTTTGTCAAGACATCGATTTCTCTCTCCGGGGGGGGAGCGGAATCCTCCTTCAGGAGTTCGAACACCGCCTGTTCCACCACCTCGGAGAGGTACCGGCCGCCTTCGGCAACGCGCCGAATGGCCTCCTTGAGGACGGTTTCCGAATTGTCCTTGAGGACATAGCCGGACACGCCCAGAGTCATCGCCTTCTGGATGGTCTCTCTGTCCGAATACATCGTGAGCACCAGGATCTTGGTCTCGGGCATCTGATTTCGAATCTGCCGGATGGCCTCGAATCCATCGACTTTCGGCATGACCAGGTCCATCAGGACAACATCGGGCTGAAGCCGTGCGGTTTCAGCC
>JASLXW010000235.1 GCA_030740135.1 Nitrospinota bacterium | reverse complement strand
ACGCTCCCCAGCCTGCTGAGCGGGCGGGTGGACGCCATCGTGGACTATACGACGGGCGGCGTTACCCACATGGGCAAGGGAAGGGACGCCGGGAAAACGGTTACCGAGTTCCGGTACACGAACGTCGGCTTCGATGTGTACAGCAACGGCTTGATCGTTCACGAGGACACCATCAAGCAAAATCCGGACATGGTCCGCCGATGGGTCAAGGCCAACATGGAGGCCTGGGGCCACTGCCTGATCTACACCCAGAAATGCCTGAACAACTTCTACAAATACGCCCCGGCCATGACCAAGAGACTGGTGAACGGCCATTACATCGAGGCCCTCAACCTGCTCATTGACGAGGGGGTGAAGCGGCACGGTCTGGGGTGGATGACCCGCAAGAAGATGAACGACACGATCGGCTTGGTCACCAAGTACACCCCGCTCAAGAGACGGATCAAAACAAAGGACCTTTACACGAACAAATTCCTGCCGCAGGCGGGGAAATAGCAACGGATTTTGTTTGGCTCTGAATTCGCGAACTGAATGGGGCGGGGGCCCCGACGGGCTCCCGCCTCTTTACGCATGCCGCCCTACGTCCGCTTGAATGTCCACGAGCGGGGCGCGGGTTGGCGCTATCGCATGTATGCGGGTTGTGCCCGCCCCGCTTTCCGCCGCCGGTGCTCCTGACCCAAACCAGCCCGCGTATGACCGGGGGCGGGATGCCCGGTCTGCCAACGCGGATTCACCGGAACGCGGTCTTCAATAGCCCCCGCGTCAATCCCTCTCTCCCGCCTTTATCATCGCGCAACAGGCAGACGCCCCGGCGAGGATAACCGCCGTAAGGAGGAAGGCCATTTCGTACCGCCCTGTCCAGTCGAAGACCGCGCCGGCGACGTAGGGTCCCAAAAGCGCCCCCAATGAGTGACCCAGCAGGAGGTAACCGTAGAGGATCCCCAGCGGCTGGCGGCCATAGAGCGCCGCGGCCATGCCGGGCGTCAGGGGTGTTGTGGCCATGTGAAACACGCCGTAGATCGTGATGGCGACAAACAGCATCGTCTTCCCGGCAGTCAGCGTCAGAAGGATCATCCCCACGCACCGGATTCCGTATGAGAGCGTCAGGGGAGCCCGGTAGCCGATCCGGTCGGCCAAGGCGCCCATTCCGATGACGCCGATGATGCTCAGCCCTCCGATCAGGCCGACCGCGTTGGCGGCGGTCTGCTCGCCCAAGCCAAGCCCCGTCGCGAAGATGGGGAGGTGGACGTAGAGGGTGAAATCGGTGAACCCGCAACCCACGTAGCTCACGAACAGGAGCCAGAAGGCCCGGTCCCCGAGCGCCTCGCGGACCACGCCCTGGGGGATCCACTCGACCCGCGTCGCGATGGGCTCCTCTCTCTCGGTTTCGGCCTCGGCGGCGTTATCGGGATGGAGGCCCATCCGCTCCGGATCGTCCCGCACAAGCCCCGCCACCAGCGGTAAGACGATCACCCAGAGCACCCCCGCCCAGATGAGGAACGCGCCGCGCCACCCGACCGCGCCGACCAGGACCTGGGTCAGCGGGATCAGCAGGAACTGCCCCGCGTTGAATCCCGCAATCGTCAGGCCGAGGGCCATTCCCCGTTTCTTCACGAACCAGCGGGAGACCAGGACGGCGACGCTGTTCATCGTGGCGAAGCCCGTTCCCGCGCCGACGATAAAACCGTAAGTCCCCAGGAGGCCGCCCACCGAGGAGACGCGGGAGGAGAGCAAAGCTCCGAGTCCCATGACGCCGACGCCGATGGCGATGACCTTCCTCGGTCCGAACCGGTTCAGCATCGCCCCGGCCGCGAACTGGCCCAGGGCCCAGAGCACCATCCCGATGGAGATGATGAGCGCCATCCCCCGTCTCGATCCGCCGAACTCCTCGAGGAGCGGCTTGAAGAACACCCCGAAGCCCGTCCAGATCCCCGCCCCGACGGCCAGGACGACGAACCCGGCTACGATGACCCACCATCCATAGAAAATCCGGGCGGAGCGATTCTCAGAAGGCATGGTCTGAATTTCTCACATGAAGGAGGGGTTCACCCGCTTTGGCTCGATCGGGCGCGCCGCCTTTCAACCCATTGGCCGATGAGGGGGGGGCGGGCGCAACAATCCTGTCCCTGGAGCTCAGTGCGCCTCAGACGCTTCGCGCGTGGGAACGGCGGTGTTCGGTGGATTGTCCGGTCAACGGGAGGCCTTCCGTTGACTCATTCGGCCGGGATTGCGTTTTGGGCTGAGACGTCCACGGACCGGCCGGCGAAGGTTGTCCCCCACGAACCGGGTGATGGCCTTGTTCCCGATGATGAGGGCGCCCTTCCATTCTCTCAGCTCCTCCAAGGAGGTTGGGGGAGAGACGAAATCGCGGCCGAAGCGCTCCAGCGGCCGCCACATCATCCCTTTCCCCCTCCGGACCAGGGCCTCGCCCCCCGCCTCCTTCACCAGGAGGACGCCGGCCGCCACGTCCCAAATCTTCGGCCCCGCGAAGACGGCGTAGTGGAAGGTTCCTTCCGCCGTGCGGGCCATGTCGTTGGCAATGCTGCCCGAGCCCCGGAGTTCTCCCGGCTGTTTCTTCAACGGGCTCTGCATCTCGAAGACTTTCCAATGGTTTCCGGGTACGCAGACGAGAAGCGTCGGCGCCGGGCGGTCCACTTTGGCGACGGAGATCCGGTCCCCCTCCAGGTGTGCGCCGCCTCCGACCCTCGCATGGTAGACGCGGCCCCGGCCTCCGGCTCCGCCGGCGAGAAAGATGGCCCCGACGACGGGACGGCCGTGGTGCAGGACCCCTATCGAGACACCATAGATGTCGAAACCCCGCATGAAGTTGGTCGTTCCGTCCAGCGGGTCCAGCACCCAGACCCATTCGGGCCGTTCCCCTTCCTGGCTCAGTTTTTCCTCGCCCAGGATGGCGTGGCCCGGGTAGCGGGTCTCGATCTCTTTCCGGAGAAGCTCCTGGCTTCGACGGTCCGCTTCGGTCACGGGGTCCCGGTTCTTTTCCTTATCCTTGAATTCCGCCCGGACGTCCTGGCCGAAACACTCGGCCAACATCAAGCCGGCGCGCCGGGCCATTTCGATGACCTTGCTTTCCATTTCTTTCAGGGTTTCGGCTTCGGGTTCGGCCATCGGCCCGCGGTTCCCCCTTGGCGATCTCCGCCGGCGTTACAGAATGCGGAGGAGCTCTTCCAGCTTGACGGTGGCGGTTCCCACCCGCCGGACGACGGCCTCGGCGGCCCGGATGGCCAGATGCGCCGCCTGCCGGATGTCCGCCCCGGCGACGAATCCCAACGCCAAGGTCCCGGTCACCGTGTCTTTGACGCCGGTGGGGTCCAGGATCTTGTCATCGTCGATCGAGACGACTGCGTATTGATCCTCGCCGCCTTCGGCGTAGAAGACCCAGAGCTCCCGGTCCGCGCGCAGGATGGCCAGGACGTCGCACCCGAGCATCTCCCGGACCCGGGTTCCGATCGTCTCCGTATCCATGGGCACCGACCCTACTTCCTTCAGAAAATAGGTCTCGGCCTGGTCGTCGCTCAGGATCACAAGCCGGGCGCCTCGGATCTCTTTGAACAGATGGGCCTTGGATTCGACGACCGTGAACTTCTCGAGTTCCCGCGCCTTGTCGAGAATCTCCCGGGCAAAGGTCACGCGCCCGAAGATGCCCTTGTCGTAATCGGAGAGGACGATCGCGTCCACCAGGGGCATGTAGTGCTCGATGTACATCCGCATCGAGGCGGTTTCCAGGTCGGTGGGCGGGTCCGTGACCTCGTAATCGAGGCGGATGATGGGCGAGAACCCGTCCGCGGACATCACCCGGACCTTCTGGGTCGTCGGCCGGTCGTTCACGGGAAAGACGCCGCTTGTCTCGATCCCGGCCTCGTTGCAGCCCCGCCGGAACCAGTGGGCGGCGTCGTCGTAGCCGACCAGGCCGCAGAGGTAGACCTCGGCGCCGAAGGCGTTCAGGTTATGCGCCACGTTCGCGGCGCCGCCCAATGCGTAATCTTCCCGGGTGGTTTTCAGGATGCGGGGCCGCTGGGACGGCGGGAAGTGCGCTTCCGTCCAGACGTACTTGTCGGCCATCAAATCGCCGACGACCAGGACGCGGCACGCCGGAAACCTTTCGAGCAAAGAGGCGACTTCCGCCACGGCCTTTCTCCGTCAGGCGAATGAAATTCCCTGTTTGGACAGGGAAAGAAACAAGGATCATAGCGCATCCCGCCGGCCCGGCCAACGGGAGCGGCGTCAGTCATCTCCTTCATGATTGGCCAGGACCCAGGCGCTGTCGTAAACGGCGATCACGCGGGTCCGCTCCGGATAGTGGAAAAGCAGCTGTCGGGCGGAATCTCCCCATCGCGTGATTAACAGGATCGGCTCCCCTCCGGCCCAGAACCGCTCGAACGCGGCGGGTTCGATGGAGGGGTGATAGGCGGCGTCCCACCGGATTCTCCCCTCGCTCTCTCCCAGGCCCGTCCGCATCACTGTGACCTTTCGACCCGTGTAGAATTCGAGCCCCTCGTACAGGCTCCTTCCCGAATAGGAATCGAATCCCTCGTGGATTTCATGGTAGCCGTCGACGATCAACCTTTCCCGGATTCCGCTGCGGGCCCGCAGGGCCCCGGACACCTCCCGCATGGACAGATAGGGGTCGAGGCGGGAAATCACCTGTTGAACGCCCAGGATGGCGAACATCGTCCCGCAGGTCACGGCCAGGATGGCGCCGGGAAGACGCCCCCGGCGCAATGTCCACCAGGCGAACATTCCGCCCAGGGCGAAGAATGAGCCGATCCACGGCAGGAGCGAGATGATGCCCTTCCCCTGGGGGATCAGGTCCGGGGCCCGCGGCCAGAGCGGAACCCAGGCCAGGGCCAATCATCCCGCGATAATGGCCCCCGCCGCGGCGAAAAAGGGCCACGGAGCCCGGGACCCGCCCCCCTCGGGGGACAGCTTGGCGATGCGCCCGCCCATCCACAGGGCGAATCCGGGGCAGGCGGGGAGGGTCTTCACCGATAAACCGAAAGAAGTGGTTCTCGAGCAGATAGTGACGCAAAAATCCGGGAACCCTGATCTCCACCGCCACATGCCAGGGAACGACGAGCGCCAAGAGAAGAATTCCCGCCCAAAGCCATCCGACGGGGTCGCGGGGCCTCCACTCCCGCCTGATGAGGGCGAAGGCGAAGATGGTGATGGCGGGAAACGCCAACGCGAGCAGACCCCGGGTCAGGACGCCGCCGGCCAACGCCGCGGAAAACGCAAGGAGATACACGCGCGAGCCGTTCTTCCCCCTTTCCCAGGCTCTCCAGAAGGCCCAGAGCGCAACGGACTGGAACGAGATGCCCGGGATGTCTGTCGTGAGGAATCGCCCGTAGATGGACCATGTCATCCCCGTCAACAGGATGAATCCCGCCAGCCAGCCGCCTGTCTCCCCGTAAAACCGCCGGCCCAGGAGGAACACGACAAAGGCGGCCAGCAGGCTGCAAAGCACAGGGATAATGCGGGCGTTCGCCTCGCTGGGTCCGAGAAGGGAGAAGGAAGCGGCCGTCAACCAGTACAACAGGGGCGGTTTTTCCAGGTGGACCTCCCCATTGACGCGAGGAACGACCCAGTCCCCGGTTACGACCATGGCGCGGGCGGCTTCGGCGTAACGGCCCTCCCCGGGCGCCAGAAGGCCCGGCTGCTCGAGTCGGGTGAGGTAGATGAAGACCAGGATGAGCGCGAGAACGACGGCTATCCGGCGCTCTAGGGAGGACACAGCGGTTTCATCCCACCTGCAAAGCCAACGAGACGGATTGCGATGACCGTTAGCGCGTCTACGACCTTTTGGGGAGATTTCAGGGAGATTTCAGGGCGGGCGGGAAATTCATCGCACCGTAGTGACCGGGCGTCACGGAAACGCGGCCGCCCCCTTCTTCCCCGCCCCCGTTCGGGCCTTTCAACCCTGGCCGCCGTTACAGTTTCAAACAGACTTAGAAGGGGTAATCCAATCCCACGCGGATATTCATTCCTTCGTCGGCCGCTCCGACGTCTATCTTTCCCACAACGTCCGGCCGAACCACCGCCCGAATACCCAAGCCATAAGACACCTGAAGCCGCCGGGCTTCGATGTCTTCCAGATCGTTGAAGACCTGGCCGAACTCGACGAACGGGGCCGCTTCCACGTCAAAGGGGACCCGAAGAAGCTCCAAGCGAATCACCCGGATTCTCTCTTCCAGGTTGACGGTGAAAACCCCCCGGTCGACAAAGCGACCGCTGGGATACCCTCGGAAATCCTTTCCGCCCAGAACGCTTTGCTCATAGTGAGGGACGCCGCCGTTATCTATGAAACTGCTGAAAACCCGCACCGCGCTGATCCACTGCGTGTTGGGCCAGGGGATGAAGTTATTGTACCCAATCTAACATTTACAGCTCCAGTGAATGCTGTTTTGTATGTTGGCGCAACTCCTCTGCACTTGTGGATGTTGATCCAATGACTATG
>JASLXW010000234.1 GCA_030740135.1 Nitrospinota bacterium | reverse complement strand
GAGCAGATCTATAATCATATTCGACCTCACCAGAACCTGGACTACCTGACGCCCGACCAGGACCTGGAAACATTCAATAAAACGGCCCCCGTGTCTCATATGTCTTGAACCCATACATTTCCTTTTCTAGAACCATTTGTGATCATGAAGGTCCAAAAGACCCGGGGGCATCCGCTGTGTGCATGCGCGCCCGGCGCACGGGGGGGGGTGGCCGGAGGGGCCGGATCCAATAAATCGTTCTTTCACTTCAGGGGCGGCGTTTCATGACAAACGGAAAATTAATCAAAGGGCGGTTCATCCTGACGGTGGATCCGGACGACCGGGTCATCGAGAATGGGGGGGTCGTCGTCCAGGGGGACCGGATCGTCGCGGTGGGCGATGGCGAGGCGTTGGAAAAAGAACATCCGGGCTGCGAGGTGATAGACGCGGGCCGGCACGCTGTGACGCCCGGGCTCGTCAACCTGCACATGCACTCCGGCCTCATCCGGGGCACGGCCGAAGACCTGCCTGTTTTCGAGTGGCTCTACAAATTCATCGACCCGATGCACAAGGCCTTGACGGAGGAAGAGGCCGCGGCGGCCGCCTGGCTGTCCTACGCCGAGAACTTGAAGGCGGGCGCGACTTGCGTAATGGATATGTACCGGTACATGCACCGGGCGGGCGAAGCGGCCGAGCGTCTCGGCCTTCGGGCCAACTTGGCCCCTTACGGGGCCGACCGGCCGGGTTACGAATATTTTGAGAGCGTGGAGACCAACCGCCGACTCGTCGAAAGCCACCACGGCGCCGCCGACGGCCGGGTGCGGGTCTGGTTCGGGTTGGAGCACCTCACCTATTCCACCGACGAGGGGCTCAGATCGGTGGTCGAGTGGGCCGGGAAATACGGCGTCGGAATCCACGTTCACACCGACGAATCGTTGGCCATGGCCCAGGCCGTCGAGCGGAAATACGGCAAGCGGGAGGTGGAGATCCTCTACGACAAACGCCTGTTGGGAGAGCGGACCGTTCTCGCCCACTGCACGTGGCTGAGCGAGCCGGAGATGGCCCTGGTGGCCGAGGCCGGCGCCCGGGTGGCTCACTGCCCAATCTCCAACCTCAAGCTCGGCTCCGGCGTCGCCCCGGTGATGGAAATGCGGCGCCGGGGCATCACCGTCGGAATCGGGAGCGACGGCGTCAAAGAGAACAACAGCCTCGGGTTGTGGGATGAGATGAAGGTGGCCTCCATTCTCCAAAAAGGGCACCGGATGGATCCAACCGCGGCCACCGCCCCCACCGTTCTCCGGATGGCCACCCAGGACGGCGCCCGGGCCCTCGGCCTCGATGAGGAGATCGGCTCCATCGAGCCCGGAAAGAAAGCCGACCTCACCTTCGTTAACCTTCACGCCCTGCATTTCGTTCCCGTTCTCGGCGGGGAGTTTTATAATGTGACCCACAACCTGGTCTATGCCGCCCAGGGCAGCGACGTGGAGCACGTCATGGTCGATGGGAAGTGGGTCGTCCGGGACGGAGCGCTGGTCCATGCCGATGAGAACGAGATCATCGAGCGGGCGACGTTCGCGGCGCGCTCCCTGCTGGAGCGGCGAAAACAGTATGTCCCGGAGGGTCTCAAAGGACCGTCTGAAATCATCTAATGCCCTGTTCAACCCATGTGCTGAATGAACCGGGAGCGTTCTTCACCAATTTCCGCCGGTCAGCAGGGTCAATCGCGCCGAGTGCGGCCCACCCGTCGGTGGGACCGTGCGTCCATCGATGGGTCGGGCGCTCGGGTTGGTTGACCCCCTGCCGGCCCGGCCTCAGCCGTGAGACATTGCCGCGAGAAGTGGCCCATTGATTCTTGCGCCGTTAGCGCGTTTTGAGTATCCTGTGGGATAGGATTCGTGGATAGTTCCGGCCAGGGGGCCTGTCCTTATTCGATAGACGGTTTCGGCGAAGCCGGGAGTGATGGATCCTTTTATCAGGGACTCGGCCCGAATGGATGGCCGAATCCGATGTGTGTCCCGCGGGGTTGCGGAGAAGGGCGGCGAATGAGCAGGACTTCGAGGACCGGATTGACTCTCCGTGCGGCGGTGATGTTTTTCGCTCTCCTCAGTGGAAGTGCGGGGGCTCAGCGCATCGGCCGAGACGCCCGTGACAACGGCGTGGCGCTGGACCATCGAGCTGCGTTGGAGCGCGTCGTCAAGAAGCTCAAGGCGCAGTTCCCGCGCATCACGGGTCTGGTCGCTTCGGCCCGGGGGAAACAGCTTTACCTGACCCTTGAGGGAAGCGGCAAGGTTCAACCGGGCACGCGCTTGAGTGTGTTTCGGAAAATGGGGGCGTTCAAGCACCCGGTGACCGGTGAAGCGCTCGGTCATTTCGAAGAAGACCTCGGCAGCGCGATTGTCACGGATTTGCGCGACAAATTCCTTGTGGCGCGGTTTGAGCCGAAGGGCAATCTGGTCCCCCGCGCCGGGGACGGGGTGCGAATCACGGCGGCCCAAATTCGCGTCGCGCTTTTGCCGATCGTGAACAAGACGGGCGAGAAATTCAACCAGGACGAGACCCTGCTGGATTTTCAGACCTTATTGGAGCGAACCGGCCGATTCCGGGTGTTCGATGTGGATAAGCTCCAGGTCTGGTTGTTGGAGAATCGGATCCCGTTGGATTCTATTCTGGAGCGGCGGTGGCGGGACCGGTTGCGTCAGTTTGTCCGGACGGACCTGGTGTTGAGGAGCGAATTGCGCAAGCTCGGCGGGCGGTATGTCCTGGAGACGCGGTTGGCCAACCTGACGGACGGGACGTCCGGCGAAGCCTTTGCCGCCATCATCAACAACCTGCCGGCCGCGGTCGCCTCCGGCCGCTCGAGGCTGAGGGGAAGGCGGGGTGGACTTTTTCTCGATGAAGGGCCGGTCCGGGAGCGGGATCGGGCCTCTCGATTGAATCCGAATTTTCGGGTTCGCCGGGGAGCGCCCCGGCGGGGGATACAGCGCAGTCAGAGGCTGGGCTGGGTGGCGAGTGCGTTCGCCGTTGGAGATTTCGACGGAGACAAAAGGCAGGAAGTGGTGATCACCCATGACAACCAGCTCAATATCTATCGGTGGGAGAAGGGGGTGCTGGCCGAGGAGTTTTCTTACACCGCTAGCAAGGCGGACCGATTTCTCACCGTAGATGCCATCGATTTGGATGGAAACGGCCGGGCCGAGATCTACGTCACCAGTTACCGACATCCGAACGTCAGCAGCTTTGTCCTGGTGCATGAGAAGGGCAAGTACAAGGTTGCGGCGAGGAACATCGGCACGTTCTTCCGTGTGATTGAAGGCGGCGATGGAAAATCCATGCTGGCGGGACAGGCCCTCGGTCTGGAATCCCCTTTCTACGGTGACGTCTACGAGTATGGCTGGTCGAAAAAAAAAGGACCCACAAGAAAGCGCGTCCTTCCCCTCCCAAAAGGCATCACGATTTATGGATTCAATTACTGGGATGTGGATCAGGACGGGATCATGGAAATTGTCGAATTGCGGAAGTTTGGACGGATCGCAATTTATCGGGCGGATGGAAAGAAGGTCTACGAGAGCAGGCAGCGGTACGGCGGATACTTTCCCCGATTTCGTTACGATCAGGCCCTGACCCGGCCTGAGATCCGCGACCTCGGTGACGGGGCCGACGCGGAGCCGAAGTACGAGACCATCCGCGGAAGGCTGCTCTTGCGGGACATCACGGGGGACAAAAAGCCCGATTTGGTGGTCCCTATCAATCTGCGAAGGATGGAATACGTCTCCAGCTTCGGAATGGGGGATGCGGAAATCTCGGCCCTGGTATGGGATGGAAGCGTTCTCACAGAGCAGTGGCGCTCCCGGAAGGTGGGGGGGGTGATCGTCGACTATCAGTTCGTTGACCTGGATGGCGACGGCGCCGAAGAGCTGGTGGCGGCCGTCGTTGAGACCGAGGTGCTTTCTTTGAAGGACGGAGCCACCCGGCTTGTGGTTTATCAGTTGAAAAAATCGTAGCGGGCTCCGCTGGGCGGGCCGTCCGTCACCGGCCGAAAATTCTCTCCCGGCGGAAATAGCCTTCTTCCATAGTCTCATTTGACAATATTCTCTTCCGATTCATCACGCACCCATGTAGGAGCGCACAACCGTACGCTCCGGCGGTTATCCCGAACCGGTGTTTACCTTACTGTTTCGGAGAGAGCATCGCGCGGGAATGGAAACGCTAATTTTTGCGCCCCAACGAGGGGATGCTGTATCCAATGGAGATAAACAGGCTGGTCTCGTCCGCCGTCGCGCCGACGCGGCCCAATACGTCGGTCTGGAACCCGCCCATCGCCATCCATCTATCCGTGATTCCGACGCGCAGACCGCCCGCTGTCACGTAGGTCGGCGAGGAGAGGAGTTCGGTGAGCTTGGTGTCCGCTGTGGTGTTGGGCGGGGTTTCGTAAGGGGCGTCGGAACGGGTGAGCTGGGCCACCAGCGCCCACCGCTTCCAAAAACTCCACTCCAGTGCGCCGGTCCAGTACGTGTAATAGTTGCGCGGATTCAGGTTATTGGAGTCGAACGGGTCACTGGGAATCGTCACGCTGTAATTGAAGTAGGCGATGAATGTTTTCCAAATCGTCTTTTCCACCAAGACGCCCAAGGCCCCGTCCACCCCGCCGGAACCGAACTGTTGGCGAGTGGCCGTGGGGAGTTTCAACCCCACCCGGAGGGCCGTCTCGGGAATCCACTTCGATTCCGGCAGGACGCCGAACTTCGCCGTCAGGGCCATCTCTCCAAGACCGGCCGAGTCCGTGTCGCTGTCGAAGAAAATCTTGTCACCGTCCCGTAAGAAAAAGCGGGTGTCGTTCAAGTCCTTGGGGCGTTTCTCCAGAATGGTCGTGAGCAGCTTCCTCTTGCCGCTGATGTGGTGTTCATAAAGTTCCTTCAGCTCGTTGGCGAAGCTGTTGACGTGATGATACAGGATGGGCAGCTCGAATCCCGCTTGAAGACACTTCAGAATCCCGTAATCGTATTGAAGCCGGAACGTGGACACCTCCATGTGCGTGAAAATCTCAAGGGGGATGGAGGAATCGATTGGAGAAGTGCCCAAGCCTTCATCGACCGCGTTGAATTGTCCGAGTTCGTGCGAATTGCTCATGTCCAGGCGGAAGGTCTGCTCCCCTTGCGACAGCAGCTTGCCCCGCTCGGGGATGAACTGGAAGAGAAGCACGTGGACCGGGTTATTCATGCGCAAAGGGATGGGTCCGTGAATGTTTGGAAGCGTTTCTTCCAGACCGGAGCCCGTGAGGAATCGCGTGAATCGTTGGAGATAGGATCCGCCGCCCGCCGGCCCTCGGTCCCCGGCTTTCCCGGCGGCCTTCGTCTTCGAACGTTTGTCCGCCATCATCATGGGCGCCGAAACGGCCGGCTTCATCGCGCGCGGGGTTTCCCGTCTCGCTGTACGGGGAGGCATGGCCGGCGCGATCGGTTTCGATTCGGACGCAATGCCCGCTCCGGCCGCTCTCGGGGGTTGGGTCGGTGAGGGCGGAGCGGCGGAGGTTGGGGCCCTCCGTGCCCGCTCGGGGAGAGGCCGAAGCCGGGAGGCGGGCGTATAGGACTTCACCCGTCGCCACGGTCGTCCGGGGATGGTTGTGACCCGTCCGATTCGTGCGAGGCGTCCCGCCGATGCGGGTCTGAGGACGTCCAACACCAACCGGTTGCCTCCGTGGGAATCGGGCCGGATGACAAAGCTCCTGGCCCTGGCGCCGTCCGGTACGCCGATGCGCAGGCGTGAACCCGCATCGCCGTCCGGTGTGAGGGAGATTCCGGACAATCCTCTGGGCATGCGCCCGGGCAGAGCAAGTCCGGTCTTCGCGTTCGAGGGCGTGACGATCAAGAGGCTTCGGCCCGAAGGCCCCCGGTAGATCGCGTATTTCGTGACAGGTTGATCGAAATCGAGCACAACACGGGAAAAATAGCGGTGTTGGCCCACCCTGACCTTGTTCAGCGTCAGGGCTTCACCAACTCCGTGGAGCCCCAAGACCAATATCAGT
This sequence comes from Nitrospinota bacterium, assembly GCA_030740135.1. The sequence goes on along the minus strand of JASLXW010000234.1, from coordinate 483 downwards.
CCTGAAATGATCGTCCTTCTCATAGATGGATTTTAAACCTCATGGTGTCCCGCGCGCCCTCCGGCGAATGCGGCAAAGACCCTTCAAGCACAGTTTGGGCGGGGCCGGGAGGTAAGCGCCCGGACCCCCGGAAACAAACGAATTCTGCAATTATCTCAGAATATTAGATGTTGATTATAGCAAAAGAATCAAGGGATACAAGCTCTTTTTTCATTTTTTACTCGAAGTATTTCAGATTGCCCCGAACCAATTGGCTGAATGGAAGAATGCCGTTTCCTCCGGATTTCTCATCGGCCAATCGATGCAAGGGACGGGACCGATCTCCTTATTTGGGCCCACCCCTATAGTGTCTGGCCGCGGGCGCGGGTCGTATCGACCTCCGCACCGAGATCCTTACCCTTCGGCCGAGTTATTACCGAAAGTTGTGGATTGAGGCCATGAAAAAGGCGGCGTAACCTTCCGTGTCGGAGGACAACCCACACG
>JASLXW010000233.1 GCA_030740135.1 Nitrospinota bacterium | reverse complement strand
GAAAATCCTAACCCTCAAACTGCACCGGTTTCAGGGGGGCAGGTCACTTCTCCAATAACCCTTCGAAGATCAAATGGCAGGCTCGGAATTTCTCGCGCTTTGGCGAGAACCAGCCCAATACGCCAACTCCCCCCCGCCGAAAGGCCGGGCGAAATCGCGGGCCAGCTCCGCGACTTTCCGCAAGTGGGAAACAAGCTCATGCCACTCTTCGCGATCATTCTGCGAATGTGCGAAATATTTTATTGCGATCAGGAACCTTCTCGGATTGAGAACATGTTGCGATTGTCTCTCTTTTACGATAATGAGGCGAAAAAAGAAAGACTGAATCGAGCCATCTTCGGGTCAGTCCATGAATGGGTGGATTGGGGCGGGGGGGGGCGGGCTCACAAGGCCAAACGCGCCAACGGGGCGGGTCCAGGGAAGCCGCTTCAAACCAGAACACCGTCCCGCTTCATTGACAGATGAGAGATGTTGAAGGTATAAGGCAAACTTAAAGAAACATCGTTTTTGGATGGGGGTGACGGCGTGAAATCCGGCACGACGGATGAAGAACGCGGCCATTTCCTTCGTTCAACAAAGGGGGGGGGGTCGAGATGATTTTTGCGAGACGGCCGCGCAAATGAGCTTTCGGGACGGCTGCCGTTCTCGGGCTGGTTCTCCGCCCGGGTTCCACCCGCGGCCGAGGTCGGGGCGATAGGGGCGATCTTCACCGGGAAAGGGGACGCCTGACGCGGGGTCCGTATGGAGAGCGTGATCCGAATGAAGCGGTAGTTGGCGGGAATTCGATGCCGGAGAGGACACACCGGGGGGAGATTGGAGGGAGACATGGCACGGGTAAATACGTTGGTCAAGGGGGGTCGGGTGGTCCGGCGGGACGGCACCCGGGTGGAGGATATCGCCGTCAAGGACGGCAAGATTGTCGCCGTCGGCGATCCGGAGGCGATGCCCGACGCGGAGGAAGTCATCGACGCCAAGGGTCTCCACGTCATTCCGGGCGTAATCGATCCCCATATCCACCTTCAAACGTTCAAAGACCCGTTCGAGATTAATGTTCTGACGGAGTCCCGCTCCTTCGCGGCGGGAGGCGTCACGACGGCCATCCCGATGCTGCAAAAGGGCGACGTGTCTTTCCGGGAATACGCCCCCTGGGCCATCGACGTGGTCAAGAAGAACTCCATGGTCGATATGGCCTTCAGCGCCGTGATCGGAACCGAAGAGCAGATCGCGGACATCCCCTTCATGGTCCGGGAATACGGGATTTGCTCCTTCAAGCTGTTTATGGCCTACACCGAAGACGAGGCCAAGGTGTTCGGCATCATCGCCGTGGATGACGGGCTGCTTTACGAAGGGTTCAAGAAGGTGCGGGACATGACCGCCGAGGGCTATCCCTGCCTCGCCATGGTCCACGCCGAGAACATGGAGATCATCCACCGGGAAAAGAAGCGGCTCATCGCCGAAGGGCGGAACGACCTCAAGGCCTGGACGGACGCGCGTCCGGACTTCTGCGAGGAGGAATGCCTGCGGCGGGCCTTTTTCTTCATCGAAGAGCTCGGCTCCCGGCTCTACGTTGTCCACCTGACAATCGGAAAGGGCGTGGACTTGGTGCGCGAGATGCACCGTCGGGGCGTGGACATCATCGCCGAGACGTGCCCCCATTACCTCACATACACCAAGCACGACCACGATAAGATCGGCCTTCTGGGGAAGGTCAACCCGCCGCTGCGGGACACGTGGGACCAGGAGAAGCTTTGGGAAGGACTTCAGGACGGGACGATCAACAACCTCGGCGCGGACCATTCCACGATTGTCCCTCTGGAGATGAAGCTGGCCAACGACGTCTGGGACGCCATTCCCGGCTTCCCGATGACCGGATGCATTCTTCCCGTGATGCTGCACGTGGGGGTGCACACGGGCCGCCTGACGTTCGAGCGGCTCGTCGAGCTGACCTCGTACAATGTCGCCAAGGCCTACGGGCTGCTTCCCCGGAAGGGGGACATCGCCCCCGGGTACGACGCGGACATCGTCCTCGTGGACCTGGAGAAGGTGCGGCACGTGACGCCGGAGATCTGGCACTCCGCGGCCAATTGGAGCCTCTACGACGGGTGGGACCTCAAGGGATGGCCCGTCCGGACGATGGTCCGGGGCGTCACCGTGGTCCTGGACGGCGAGATCGTGGGTTCCCAGGAGCACGGACAGTACATCCCCCGGGATATTCAGAAAAAGCCGGCGGCCTGAGGGGGGGCCGGATCGAGTTTGCTCACGCGTCCGGGATCGGGCGGGTGAATGCCCATGAAGAGGGAACCGCAGGCCCGATGCGGATGGCGTCCAAACCCCGCAACGGCCCGTTTCGCCCGGTGCGGTCCTAGAGCCGAATCCGTGGAAATCAGCAAACGGCGGCCGGGAGACCCGCCGCACCAAGGAGAATTTGCATGCCTTTCGATGACCCCCGGGATTTCTGCGAATGCCTGGAAGAGCAGAGGGAGCTCATCCGGATCCCCGACGAGGTGGACCCCGCGTACGAGGTCGGCGCGTACATCCGCAAGACCTCCGACCAGCAGGGACCGGCCATCCTGTTTGAAAACGTGAAGGGGCATGACATGTGTATGGTCGGGGGGATCTTCGCCAGCCGGCGCCGGGTCCTCCTGGCCTTGGAGTACGACCAGGAGGACATCTACGAACGGTTCGGCCACGGGATCGCCAACCCCATCCCCAACCGTCTCGTGGACACCGGCCCCTGCAAGGAGGTCATCCTGAAGGGGGACGAGGTGGACCTCAGCCGCCTGCCCATCCCCATTTATTCCGAGCAGGACGGGGGCGCCTTTATCACGCACGGCATCCAGATCAGCAAGGACCCGGAGGACGGGACGAAGAACGCCTCGATTTACCGGATGCACTATAGCGGAAAACGCGAGTTCAGCATCCACGCCGAAAAGCATCACCACATGACGCACCAACACGCCAAGGCCCGGGCCAGGGGAGAGCCCCTCGAGGTGGCCGTGGCCATGGGGTGCGACCCCGTGGTGATGCTGGCCACCCAGGTTGGGGCGCCCTACGGTGTGGACGAGATAGAGATCGCCGGCGGCCTGAAGGGCAAGCCCGTTGACGTCGTCAGGTGCGAGACGGTGGATCTCGAGGTCCCCGCCACGACGGAGATCGTCTTCGAGGGACTGCTCCACCCCGAGCGTCGGGAGGATCACGGGCCTTTCGGAGAGTACAGCGGGTATTACGGCGAGATCACGCATTCTCCGATCATGGAAGTGACGGCCATCACCCACAGGCGGGACCCGGTGTATCACGCCGGCCTGACGGGGATGCCCATGACCGAGAACCACTTCCTCAAGCAAATCCCGTACGAGGTGACCTTATACCAGGACTTGAAATCGAAGTTCAGGGGAATCCGGAAGATCCACTATACGGCGGCGGGGTGCATCGATTACATGGTCTTCATCGGCATGGAGCCGCAGAGATTTGCCGGGGAGGCGCGCAGCGTGATTCTGGCCGCCATGGCGACCCCCAACCGTCCCAAGTTCGTGGTCGTCGTGAACGACGACATCGACGTCTTCGATCACATCCAGGTCCTCTGGGCGATCTCCACCCGCGTGCGTCCCGCGGACGACGTGATCATCATCCCGAATTACAACACCCCCGCCTTGGACCCGTCGTTCTCGCAGCACGAGCTGGGTTCGGCGATGGGGATCGACGCCACGCGCCCGTTCGGCAAACCGTTCGCCGAAGTGCCCGCCTTCCGCGGGATGGACCGCGTTCCCGACCTCTTGGCGATGATGCGGGCCGGACAGCCGTGATTGAATCGTTTTTGGGGGGGGAATTGAGCAACGGAGAGCATCCGGCCGCCGCCCGGCGGCGATGGAACCCGACACAAGAAAGGAGCCCGCGACGTGCCCAAAGATCTGAGAAGCTTCCTCGAGCTGGCGGAGAAGAAGTTGCCGGGAGGCGTCCGCCGGGTCCGGCGCGAAGTCGACCCCGAGTACGAGCTCTGCGCCATTCTTCGCAAGCTTCAGCTCCGGGGGGAAATCCCCATCGTCATCTTCGAGAAGGTGAAGGGATCGGAGATGCCGCTCGTGGTGAACGTCATCGCGGACGATCCGAAGCTCGCCCTGACGCTCGAGGTGGCCGAGCGGGAGCTTCTCCAGACGTTCGTCAAGCGCGAGGCGAACCCCATCCCGCCCAAGGAGGTCAAGGACGGGCCGGTCAAGGAGCGGGTGTTCACCGGCAAGGACGTGGACCTCTACAGCCTTCCCATCACCACCCAATGCGAGAAGGACAGCGGCGCCTTCATCACGGTCGGCGTGACCGTCTGCCGGGACCCCGACACCGGCGCCTACAACTCCGGCATCTACCGGCAAATGCGCCACGAGCGCAACGTGCTCGGGATAAGCTTCGAGCCGCAGTCTCACCTGGGCTATTGCCACCGGAAAATGGAAAAGCAGGGCAAGGGCCTGCCCATCGTCACCTACCTGGGCCACCATCCGGCCACGCTGATGGGGAGCCAGTCGCGGCTTCCCCTCGGGGGAAACGAGATGAGCGTCATGGGCGGGCTGATGGAAGAGCCGCTCGAGCTGGCGCCCTGTGAGACCCAGGACCTCATGGTTCCGGCCCGGGCCGAGATCGCCATCGAGGGATTCATCCGCCCGAACGAGCGGCGGTGGGAGGGGCCATTCGGGGAGTACACCTGGTACTACGGCTTCGCGCGAAACAGCCCCGTCTTCGAGGTCACGGCCATCACGCACCGCGAAAACCCCTACTACCAGGACCTGTTCAGCGTGTTCCCCGAGCACCTGCTGGCGGGCCGGGGTGGGCGCGAGGCCGTCCTGTTCGAAAAAGTGCGGGCCAGCTGTCCATCGGTCCGTGACGTCTCCATGCCGCTGTCGGGGGCGTGCCGGCAGACGGCTTACGTCCAGATCGACAAGCAGTTCGACGGCGAGGCGAAAATGGCGGCCCTGGCGGCCATGGCGTCGGACGCCTTCATCAAGTGGGTGGTCGTGGTGGACAAGGACGTCGACGTCCACAACGAGAGCGAGGTCCTGTGGGCCATCTCCACCCGGACGCAGCCGGACCAGGACACGTTCTTCGTCCCGAACTCCGTCGGCTCCCGTCTCGATCCCTCCGGTTACTCGGTGTGGAGCCGTCACGAGCGAAACGGGATGAACACCAAGTGGGCCATCGACGCGACCATGCCCATCGAAGCCCCCTTCGAGGAGCTGGCCGACGTGCCCAAGGACGTCCTGGACCGGATTGACCTGGGGGATTACTTCGAGGATCTAAAGGAGACGCACTGACATGGCGGAAACCAGCACGGCAACGGAGATCGGCGAGCTTCGTCAGGCGTTGTCCGTCCTTCACCTGGACCTTCTCATCCACAAAGGCTTCTCGGCCAGCGCCCGCTGGAAGGCGGAGCGGGGCGTGGACGTCGCGCTCCCCGAGTTCGACGCGGCCAGCCGGGTCCTGGCGGACACCGCCTGGTCGGATCCGGCCCGCCCGGCGGTGCGGAACCTCGAGCAGGCGCTCGCCGGGTATCAGAAGTCCATCGCTGCGTTCGATTCCACCCGGGAGAACTTTTTCCGCACCCTGCTGATCGACGCCCTCTGGGGGCTCAAGGAAGCCATATTCGGCTGGCCGCGGGAGCATGGCGTCTAGGCGGCCGTCTACACAGAGGGGCTCCGAAACATCGGGGTCACCCGCCGTCACCGTGCGGAAGCGCAGGAAGGCAAGCCGAACGGGGTTCATCCCGCATCCTGAAATGGGCTCCCGGTCAAGAGAGCGTGACACGGAAAGGAGAAGGGAAAATGAAAATTCGCATGGCCGTTCTCGCAGCGTTTCTGTTCTTCTTGGGAGGACCGACGGGACAAGCCGCCGCGGCCGGGGAGCCGTTCCTGCTCGACTGGATCATCTACGGGAAGCACGCGCCCTTCTTCGTGGTCCAGGACAAGGGATTTTTCAAGAAGGCGGGGCTGGACGTCTCGTACAAGCGCGGATTCGGCTCCGGCGACACGATCAAGAAGGTCGGGGCGAAGGCCGCCCGTCTCGGGTTCGCCGACGCCAGCTCGCTGGTCAGCGCCAGTCCACCACCACGACCAGGTGCACCCAGCCCGAGCGCCGCGTCATCACCTTGGTCATGTCGATGCCCCACCACTCATTGGGCCGGCTCGGCCGGGGCTTGCTGCGGCTGGGCGTGCGCCTGGCCTTGAGCCTGACGTTTCTCTTCACCGTCAAAGAGTGGGTCTGCATCAGCCGCAGGACCCGCTTCTTGTTCACCGTGAGCCCGTCCACATACCGTAGATGCGCCCACACCCGCCGGTATCCCCAGAAGGGATGCTCGGCTTTGATGGCCCGAATGTGGCCCAGGACCGGTTCATTGCGTGAGGCCACACGCACTGACGGACGCCGCCTCATCGACACCCCCCGTCGGTTTTTTTGAGCTCCATCGTCAGTTCGCCCACCAACCCCTTGAGCTCGGTGTTCTCCTGCTCCAAGCGGGCCTCCCGGCGACTCTG
>JASLXW010000232.1 GCA_030740135.1 Nitrospinota bacterium | reverse complement strand
TACCTGACGCCCGCCCAGGACCTGGAAACATTCAAAAAAACGGCCCCCGTGTCTCATATGTCTTGAACCCATACAAGACCTTGAAAGTCCGGCTTGATGAGCCTGATAATGGAAGGGTGGGAAGCGGATGTGGAAGACGCAATTGGGGAGGGCGGAAGGCCGATGATTGATCCGCAAACCCTGCTTTCTTCCGGGCGGCGCAAACGCGGACGCCGCCTGGCGCGACGGTCGGGATCCATCGCCCCGGCGCTGGCGGCGTTGCTGGCGCTGGCCGTGTGGATAGGTGCGGCGGCCCCGGCCCGAGGCGACGAGTCTCCTTTGCTGCTCATGTTCAAAGGGCAGGCCCTCAACAATCAAGGGCGCTACGCGGAGGCGGCAAAAATTCTGCGGCGCGCCGTCTCTCTCAGCCCCGATGAAACCTTCGGACGAAACCAGCTCGGTCTCGCCCTGGCCAAGTTGGACCAGCGGGCGGAGGCCGTCGCGCAATTTCGCCAAGTCCTGCGGTTGGACCCGGAGGACTTCTTCGCGCGCGCCTGGATCGGGGTGCTCAAGCAAAACCCCATCGCCCGGCTCCGCCCATCCGCGCCGAAGGCTCTTTCGCCGCAGGAGCGCCTGGCGCTGACCGAGGAGAAGCGCTTGCTCTCGCGTCTTTCAGGGGGACAGGGGTTGAACCTGCGCATCGGGCGGGTCGTCATCGATCCCGGCCACGGGGGCTGGGATTCAGGGGCCAAAGGACCGACCGGATACATGGAAAAAAAGGCCACCCTCGATATCTCCAGGAGCCTGAACCGTTTGCTGACGCGGCGGGGGGGGGTGAAGTCGTTTCTGACGCGGCGCGGGGATTATTACCTTCCGCTGGCCGAGCGAACGACCATCGCCAACCAATATCGCGCGGACATCTTCGTCAGCATCCACATCAACTCCAACAACAACCGCAGGGCCAACGGAACGCAAACTTTCTTCTCATCTGAAAAGGCCTCCAGCAAAGAGGCCGCCCGCGTGGCGGGCCGCGAGAACGCGGTGGCGCGCGAAGAGGAGACCTTTCGCGCAAGACCCGGTTTTGTCGACATCGAAAACATCCTCTTCCGGTTCGAGCGAAAGCTCTATTGGTCGGACAGCGAGAGGCTGGCCTCGCGGTTTCAACGAGGCACGGGCGGCGCCCTGGGCCTGAAAAACCGAGGAATCGCGTCGGCCAATTTCTTCGTGCTCAGAAACGCGCGGATGCCGGCGGTGCTGGTCGAGGTGTCGTTCATCTCGAACCCGCGGGAAGAGGCCCTGCTGAAGACCCGGTCGTTTCGCAAGAAGGTGGCCGAGACGATCTTCTCTCAAATCATGAGCTACCGGCGATGAGACCTTCCGCGCGAAATTCGCTCATTCGGCTGGGGTGGGTTCTGCTCGTCGTCGCGTCCGGGTGGGCTTTTCCCCCCGAGGCGTCCCCGCAAACGCAGGGCCTGGTTTTCGAGGCGGTCCGCGAACATGAGAAAGGAAACCTGGATCAGGCCCTCGACCTGTTCCGGCGCGCCGTCGCCGCGAATCCCAGACACCGGTTCAGCACGTTCGCCCGAAACCAGATGGCGCTCATCCTGGCGAAACAAAGAAAGATCTCCGAGGCCCTGCGCATGTTCGAGGAAGTCCAGGGGATCGATTCGAAGAACACGTTCGCGCGGCTTTGGGCGGGTATCCTTCGGTTGAAGCGCGGAGAGATGGACCGGGCCTTCGCGGCGTTTCAGGAAGTCACCCGCATCGATCCGCAAAACGCGGACGCCTACTACTACATGGGCGCCATTTACAGCTTTCGGCGCAACCGCCGGACGGCCATCGAGTTTTTGAAGAAGGCGCGCGACGCGAACTCCGATGAGGCCGACACCCATTTTCGGCTGGCCCAGGCCTTTCACAACGCCGACATGGTGGAAAACGCCCTGCTGGAGTATCAGAGGACGCTGGACCTCAACGCGCGATACACGAAGGCGATGAATTCGATGGGCTGGATATACTACAATCGAAATCAATTCAAGCGGGCCGTCGGGCTCTGGGGAAAGGCCCTGCGCCTGAATCCCAAGGACCGGGAGGCCCGGTTCAACCTGGCCAAGGCGTACAATGACGCTGCCTGGAAGCGCCACCAGGCCGGAAAGCGAGACGAAGCGCGGCGGTTTTGGAGAAAGACCTTGGGCGTTCATCCCCGAAACAAGGCCGCCAAATGGAACCTGAAAAACCTCTAGACGGCCCGGGGTCGCCTCGGCGGAGGAGACCGGGCCGCCCGGCGTTCGGCGGAAGAATCAAAATCGGAAGAGGAGGCGAGGAATGAAGCAAAGATGGATTTCCCGGATGATCAGCGTGCCTTTGGGGCTCATGCTTTTTCTCGCGGGGCCGGCCTGGGCGCAACCCGACTGGGTTAAACAGAAGCGCCAATCCACCCTGCGCCGGGCCGAGCCGATCCGCATCGGGGGTCGGCAGCGTGGCCGCTCCATCGTGGACTGGCAGCAGGGCTACATCCAGGTCACGACGCAGGCCACCGCCGACCCGAAGATGTGCGTCAACATCTTTCAGTGCCGCAGTCTCGCCGACCGGGCCGCGCGGACGCTGGCCTATGCCGAGCTTACCCGGATCATCAAAGGCGTCAGTATCAGCGCAACGACCATCCTTCGAGATGAAATGGTCAAGGTGTCGGTGGTTCGGGAGTCCGTCAGGGGTTTCATCCGGGGCGCCCGCCAGATCGGCCAGACGGAGTTTGAAGAGATTGAAGGAACCAAACAGGTCCAGGCCACAGTCAGCATGGGCGTTCTGATCAATGGGGGCCTGACGCGCGGGATCCTGAAGATCGAGTATCAGAAGCCGCCGATTCCGCCGCAACAAACCTACCGGCCCAAGACCTTCACCGTGAAGCTGGCGCCGCCCCGGTCCGCCGCCCCACCGGCGCGGCCGTCTTCGCCGGCGGCCACGCCGAAGAAGGAGGGCTCCGCAAGCGCGTCTCCGTCCGTCGCCCCCGGCGCCGTTTACACGGGGGTGATCATCGACGCGTCCGGCCTGGCGGCGCGGCCCGCCCTGGTCGCGAAGCTGCGGACGCCGGACCTGAAGGTGTTTTACGGGACGCACCTGGTCCCCCGCGAGCTGGCCATGAACTTCGGACTGGCCGGATACGCGGGGACCGAGGAACAGGCCCGAGCCACGCACAAGTCGCGGATCGGCGAAAGTCCGCTCATCGTCAAGGGGCTGAGAGCGCACGGCACGAGGAAAGCCGACATCGTGTTGAGCGAACAGGATAGTCAAAGGGTCGTCCTGGCGGATCTCAAGGGGAAATTCCTCCAGAAGGCCAAGGTGGTCATCGTGATCAACAAGTAGGGGAGCCATGAGACAATCGATCTGCGGCGCGCGCCGCGCTTTCCCGCACCGGACCCTGACGCTCCTCGCCTTCGCGGCGGGCTTGTTGCTGGCGCAGAGCGGCACCGTCTCCGCCCAGGGCGGCAAGACCCTCTCCGTTCGGGCGGAGGGGTTTGGAACCATCATCGACGGTGATGTGGCGCAGGCGAAAAGCCGCGCGGAAGCGGACGCCCGCGTTCGCGCCCTGCAGAAGGCCGTCGGCGTCTACGTGGAGGCGGAGACCCTTGTCCAGAACGAGATCCTTCTCGACACGGCCGTGCGCGACAAAACGGCCGGGTTCATTCAGAACTATCGCGTGCTCTCGGAAGGAAAGGCCAACGCGGGGACGTACCGGGTCGAGATCGAGGCCTGGATCGTCCCGAAGGCCTTCAAGGGGAAACTGAAGCGTCTGCTCAGCAACGCCTCGGTCATCGTCCGGATCCCCGAGCGGCTCTGCGGCGAGCGGGTGGACGGCCCGACCATTGAAAATGAGGTGATCTCCGCTTTGACCGACCAGGGATTCCGGGTCCTGGACCCGGAGCAGGCCCGGAAAATCAAGCGCCGGGACGTTGCGCTCCTGACGCAAAAGCGGGATCGGAGCGCCCTGACCGGGACGGCCCTGAGGTTTCTTTCCAACATCATCGTGGGCGGGGTCATCGAGGCGAAGCACGGCCAGAAGAACTTCGGTATTTACACCGCCCGCCTGACCGGAAACATCCGGGTGGTGGAGGCCGACACGGCCAACATCCTGGCCAACAAGCGGATTCCCCGGAAGGTCCGGGGCGCGGCGGGTCTGAACTGCCGCGACGCGGCGGGCAAGGCCATCGACAAGCTCGTCCCCGACCTGACAGAGTTCGTGGCCGAGGCCCTGAGCGCGCACCTGAAGAAGAACCGCCGAAAAATCACGGTCGAAGCCCACGGACTCAAGACCGCCGGGGATTTCCAGCGGCTCCAATTTCTCCTGAAAGAGATGTCCTGGGTGACGAACGTCCAGCCCGAGAGCTACACGGGGCGGATTGGCCGCCTGACGCTTTCCTATCCCGAAAAGGTCGTCTATCTGGCGACCAGCCTGAATCGTCGCGCGGAGTATGAAGTGGCGTCGTTCGATTTCAGCAAGATCCTGTTGAAGACGAAGCCATGAGCGCCTTACGCCCATTCCGCGGGCCCGGGGCGCAGGCCGCCGGCGCCCTTTTGGCCGCGGTCCTCATTCTGGCCGCCGCCCCGCCGGCCCGATCTCAGGGGATCACCGAGTCGTCGGGAATCGAAGCCCTCCGCGAGGCCGGGGAGTTCATCGAGAGCGGACGGTTCCTCGAGGCCGCCGGGTTCCTGAAAGAGCTGGCCGAGCTGACGCCCTCGGAGGAAATCCGGGCCCGAGCGCGGAAGCTCGCGGGAGACGTCCTGAGCTACTGGCTCGAGAAGAGCAGGGCGGGCCTGTCGGCTTACCTGGAGGCCCTCAAGGGGCCCCTGGACCTCAAAGACCGCTCGGCCGCGCTCTTCAATGTCGGGATGCTCTATTACGAGGGGCGGGATTACGCCAACGCCGCCCAGGCGATGGAGACGTATCTGCGCGAGTTCCCGACCGGCCTGCGGGCGCCCACGGCCCGGTTCATCCTCGACCTGGCGAGAAGGAAGGCCGGAGAGAAAAAGCCCCCCCCGCCCGAGGTCGAGCGGGAGAAGCCGGCGGTCGCCCTGGAGACGGACCCGGAGATCCGTGTGAGGGTCCTCAAGGGAACGCGCTCCGCGGAGGCGGCTTCGGACGCTCCGATGCAGATTCGGATTCTCAAGCAGGCGAGCGAATTCCGTCTCGGGGCCGCCGTCCGTGTGGAGGTCCGCTCGGGCCGCCTTCACGTTTTGGGCCGGGCGGTCGGGGGCGACGTCGCGGAGATCCGCCCGACGCAAGGGACGATCCGGCTCAACGGAAGGGCGTATCGGGGCCGGTTGACGGTGCGCGTCGAAGACGGGCGCCTCCTCGTCGTGAACACGCTCAAGCTGGAGAATTATCTCCGGGCGGTCGTCCCGAAGGAGATGATCGCGAGTTGGCCCATCGAGGCGCTCAAGGCCCAGGCGGTCGCGGCCCGGACGTACGCCCTCTACCAGCGCCGCAAGCGCACGGATTACCTCTACGACGTGGACGCGACGATTCTCTCTCAGGTTTACGGAGGGAAAAGGGCCGAGCGGCCGAAGACCGACCGCGCCGTCTCAGAAACCCGGGGAAAGGCCCTCCTGAAAGAGGGCCGTCTCGTCCTGGCGTATTTCCACGCCAACAGTGGGGGCTTCACCGAGGACTCGGGCAACGTGTGGCGGGTCAGCTTTCCGTACCTGAAATCCAAGGAGGACCCCTACAGCCGCCGGAAGAAGAGCGCTTGGGCGTACGGTCTGTCGCTGGCCGAGATCTCCCGCCGCCTGAAGAGGCGGGGGATCCGGGTGGGACGGATATCCCGGGTCATCCCGCTCGAGCGCACCGCCTCGGGACGCATCAAGGCGTTTCGCATCCTGGGCAGCCGTGGAAACCGGAAACTCTCGGGCAACACGTTCCGCATCGGTGTCGGGTCCACCCGGATGCGGAGCACCCTCGCCCGGTTGCGTGAAGGGGGCGGCCGTTTGAAGATGGAGGGCCGGGGCCTCGGCCACGGCGTCGGGATGAGTCAGTGGGGCGCCAACGAGATGGCCCGGCGGGGGATGAGTCATCAGAAGATTCTGTCCTTTTATTATCCGGGCACGCGCTTGACGAACCGTTGAGCGGAACGGCTCATCGAGAAGAGAAGTTTCAACACCCAAACGATGAGATGGGTTCCATCAACGGGGGGGACAACCATGCGGCGACCCAGCCTAACCTTTTTCTTCGGCCTCGCGGTTCTGTGCCTTCTCACACCCAATTCGGCGCGCGCGCAGTGGGGAGCGGGGCAATGCCTCGTGCCGGGTCTCAGCCCGGCCGCCGTGATCGAGTTGTGCGAGGACGCCCTGACCATCGACCCGACACATCCCGAGGTCCTCTACAAGATCGGTTGGGCGTTGTCCGAGATGGGGGCGCACCTGGACGCCGTCGCGTCCTACCGGGAGGCGATCCGGAACCAGCCGAACCACCCCCAGGCTCACTTCGGCCTGGAGAAGTCGCTGGAAAAGCTCGGCCGTTTCGATGAAGCCCTCGCCGCCTTCCGGGACGCCCTCCGGCTGAATCC
>JASLXW010000231.1 GCA_030740135.1 Nitrospinota bacterium | reverse complement strand
CCTACGCAAGAGACTATCCCGGCATGATCCTTGGCCTGTCCGACCATACGCCGGGCCACGCGACGGTACTTGGCGCCGTGGCGTTGGGGGCAAGGGTCATCGAGAAACATTTTACCGACGACGTCAACAGGGCTGGCCCCGACCACGGATTTTCCATAGACCCAGCCACCTGGAAAGACATGGTGGATCGTACCCGCGAGCTCGAGGCGGCCCTGGGGGGGGAAGAAAAGCAGGTCATGGACAATGAACGGGAAACCATTGTCGTGCAACGCCGCGGCGTGCGGGCGGCGCGCGCCATCAAAGCTGGCGAAACGATTACCGCGAAGGATCTCGTCAGTCTTCGACCTTGCCCCGCCGACCGATTTTATCATGAACGTCATCGGCCAGGACGGCGCACAGGATGATGTTCTCTTGCGCGGCGGTCATCGCGGCTGAAGCTCCTCGAACGTGGCGCGCCCCTTGTCGAACACCAGATCGATGTTTCGCAACGCGCCGTTCCGGTTCTTCGCAATGATGAGAATCGCCTTTCCCTCGACTGCCGCCATTTCCTCGGGTTTCCCGCCGAGGTAGAGCTCGGGCCGATGCAAAAACGCCACCACGTCCGCATCCTCCTCGATGGAACCCGAGTCTCTGAGGTCTGATAAAATGGGCCAGCGCCCTCCATCCTTTTCCATCCCGCGGTTGAGCTGACTCGTGCAAAGCACCGGCGCGTTAGCGTCCTGCGCGATGGACTTCAACTCCCTTGAGACCGCCGTCATCTCTTCGTACCGGGTCCGGGTGTCCCGCCCCGAGCCCAGCCTTTGCAGATAGTCGATAATGACGAGATCGACCCCGCCCTTGAATTGCGCGGTCCGAATTCGGGCCATGACCCCGGCCAGCGTCAGCCGCTTGGTGTCCTCGATAATGAGGCCGGACTCATTCAGGCTGTCCATGGCCTGCAACGCATCCTTGAACTCTCGGTCCCCGATGCCCTGGCCCGTTATCAGCCGCTCCAACGGGATGCCCGACATCGACGAAATGAACCGAGACACGATCTCTTTCCGGGGCATTTCGAGGCTGAAGAACAAGTTCGAAAACATCTTTTCACCGAGCAAGGGGAGATGATGCCAACGGCCAACCTGATGGTGGACGGTCTCAACCCGATGCGTCGCGAAGGTCTTGGGATGCGGCTCTGCGAGGAAGGCGACACGCAGGTAGAGATTGTGGTCCTGGGACCTCCTCCGATGGGCGGGTAGGTGCAAGGGGCCTTGGGCCAGGAGGTTGAGCGTAGTCCCCGTTGAGGGGTTGGTATCTCGTTTCAGAGGGAAGAAAAAGATGGCAGCGTACCGAGTGGGAGCTCCGCCCGTCGCGGCGGGGGAGGACGTCTGGATCCCCACCGTGTGCGACATGTGCTACAACGCCTGTACGATTCGGGTGCGGCGCAGGGATGGTGTGGTAACTAAGGTGGAGGGCATTCCCGAGGCGGGACCCAACTACGGGAAGGTCTGCGCCAAGGGCAACGCGTCTCCCATGAGTCTGTACAATCCGAACCGGATTCTCCACCCCCTACGTCGGACCAATCCGCAGAAGGGCATTGGGGTGGACCCCGGCTGGGAGCGGATCGGCTGGGAAGAAGCCCTTGACATCATCTGCGAGAAGCTGAAGGAGATTCGGGAGGAGGACCCGCGTCAACTTTGCGCGGCGTCTTTCGATGGCCACTCCCAGTCTTTCTTCTTGGCCTTCATGAGCGGTTTCGGGAGTCCCAACTCCTCAGTCGGTTCGGCCTCGTTTTATTGCGGGAGGGGCGTCCATCCCGTTTCGTACGCCTTGACGGGCTCGAACGACGTACATCCGGATTTGGGCCGGTGCAACTACATGATTCAGTTTGGGACGTCCTACGGATTCGTGGCTCAGGTCAACGCCATGGGGATCGCCCAGGCGATGTCCGACGCCCGGGCCCGCGGGATGAAGATGGTCGTGGTGGACCCGATGCTGTCCAACCCGGCCTCCCAGGCGGACGAGTGGGTTCCGATTCTGCCCGGGACGGACGCGGCGATGGCCTTGGGGATGATGCACGTCCTGATTCACGAGCTGGGGATCTATGACGCGGAGTATCTGAAGAAGTACACGAACCTGATCTACCTGATTGGGCCGGACGGACGGTACGTTCGGGATGAGGGCAGCCCCAGGCCCTTGGTGTGGGATGCCGAGGCGGGGGCGGCGCGGCCCTATGACGAGCCGGAATCCATGCAGTGCGCGCTAGAGGGGGAGTACGAGGCCCACGGAGCCAAGTCCCGGCCGGCCTTTCAGGTGTTCAAGGAGCACGTGTTGCAGTACACACCGGAGAGAGTCGAGGAGATCACGACGGTTCCGGCGGCGACGACGCGCCGGTTGGCGAAGGAGTTTGGGGAGAACGCCCGAATTGGCTCAACGGTCACGATTGACGGGGAGACGCTGCCCTATCGTCCGGTGGTGGCGACGTGGTACCGCGGGGTGTCTGCCCACAAGCACGGGATGTTGAACGGGATGACGCTGGCGATGTTGAACGTGCTGGTGGGAGCGGTGGACGTTCCCGGGGGGCTGGTGAACGCGGCGGCGGCGGGGCCCTTTTGGTTTCCGGAGGAAGGGATAGACGGTCTCATCAGTACAACGAATCCCTTCACCCGTCACATGAAGCCGGTCGTGCCGCCCGCCAAAGTGAAGGAGCCGGAGACGCTGGAGCTCGTCGAGTTGTTTCCCCTGTCGACGTACGCGCGGGTGATGATGTTTTTGGGGATATTGGAGGGAGAGAAGTACAAGGTCCCTTATAAGCCGAAGATGATGATCCAGTGCCGGACGAACATCCTCTCTACAGGGGGCGACCCCGAGGTGACAGCCGAGGCGGTGAAGCGGATTCCGTTCTTCGTCTCCTTCTCCGACCACCACAATGAGACCTCGGAGTTTGCGGACCTCCTGCTTCCCGATGCCCAATTCCTGGAGCGCCTGTGTGCCTTCGCCCACGATCCGTTCATGCAGTACCGTCACGTACCCGAGCCCGGGGAGCCGTGGATGTTCAGCTTCCAGCAGCCGGTGGTGGAGCCTCAGGGAGAGGCCCGACATTGGGTTCAAGTGCTCTGGGAGATTGCCGGGCGGCTAGGCTTTCAGGGGGATGTGTACGCGGCTTTCAACGCCGTCGCCAAGCTGGAGGAACCCTATCGGCTGGACCCGAGCAGGACATACACGTGGGAGGAGGTGGCCGACATCTGGGGGAAGGCCCGGTGCGGGGAAGAGCACGGGCTGGAGTATTTCCAAAAACACGGATACGTGGACCTCAGCGAGCGGACGGTGCAGGAGAGCTACCCGCGCATCTTCCACAAGGGAAGGATCCCATTTTACTTGGAATACTTCATCGACGCCGGGGAGGACGTGAAGCAGTTCACCGAGTCTCGGGGGATTGAGTGGGACACCTCGGATTACGTTCCATTGATTCAATGGCGTCCCTGCCCGGCGTACGAGCAAGAGGACCCCGATTTCGATCTCTATGTGGTGAATCACAAGGTGCCGTTCTTAACCTTCACGTTCACGGCGGAGAACCCGTGGTTGATGGACCTCGCCGATCGCAGCGCCAAGATCTTCAACGTGGGGATACACCCTGAGGCGGCCCGACGCAAGGGACTTCGGGACGGCCAGCGGGTGTACCTGGAGACCCAGACGGCTCGGCGGCAGGAGGCCCTGCTCCGGGTGACCGAAGGGGTGCATCCCCAGGTCATCTCGGTCCCGGGGACTTTAGGACGGTGGGTCACGAAGAACCACCGGGTCCTGGGAAAGGGGGTGCACTTCAACAGCCTGATTAAGTATTCTTTCGATCAGATCGACACGGCGTCGGCGGGCCTGGACGCTTGTGTGAAGGTGAAGGTGGTCCCGGCCGACACCTGGTGATTTACTTTTCCGATCATTGCTGTTTAGCCCGATTGGATCCAACTCTACTGGATCTGTCAAAAAGGAGTTTGTGGTGGAAAAGAGGTCAAATCTCTTGTTGGGAAAGTTCAAAACACGGGTAAGGGTCAATGGATCCCATATCTATCAACAAGAGACTTGACCCCTTTGAAACCTCATTGAAACTATTGGGCAGGCGTCGCACCCGACACGTTTCGTGATGTCGATCACCATTCCCCCGGCGCGGCATCGGGCGCCTCTTTCCCTAATCGGCCTTGACGAGGCGAGCAGGGACGGCGGAATCGAGCGCCCCGGTCACGAAATCGATGTGGTCCTCGTCGATGGCGAGCAGGGCGTTGAAATTGACCTCTTGCTTCGTGGCGGGGTCCATCCACCCGCCGCCGCAGCCCTGTGTCGCCAGAACCTCGGGGTGAACGAGCTCCGTGACGTACGCAATGGCCCTCTGCCGCCTTCCCTCGAACGTCTCAATCACAAACCAATCCCCGTCGGCGATGCCCCGTTCCGCCGCCGTCCGGGTGTTGATCCACACCGTTCGAAGGTCGTTATGACGGGCGGAAAGCGACTGAAGGAGCGGATTTCTGTGGGTATGTGAGAGGGCGTGGTTCGGCACCTTCGTGTTGATCACGATGAGGTCGTGAGGGGGCGGTCGTTTATACGAAGGTCCCGGTTTCCAGTCGGGGAGAACCTGGTAATCCTGCGTATCCCAGGGGATTCCCAACTCCTGGGTCACCTGCCGAACGTCTTCCCCGGCGCGCTTCATAAATTCGTAGTAGATCTGGCACCGAGGCGTAACGAAAGGACGCGGGTACTTGTCTTCGACGGCCTTTTCTCCTGTCCAAAGACCGTCCTCCAGAAACCACTCCAGCCCGTTGTCCGGCCCCAGCTCATTCTTCATGAAACGGTCCACAATCTCCGGGTAGGTGTAGTGTTCCTCCGGGTCGAGACGGTATTCGCCCTTGAGCCCTGCGATGAGGTTGAAGGCCTCGTAGAAGTCCCCCAGGAATCCGGCCCGCCCGGCCAGCTCCAGAAAGATCTGCATCACGTCCACGTACTCCCCTTCGAAGGGGTGATCGAAGGGCGGGTGGACGACCGGTTTGGCCCCGTAGGTCGTGATACAACCTTCGCCGGAGCCGATGTTGTTGTAGACGAAGGGGACCAGCCGCTCCAGGTGATGGAGGTCCGGGAGGACAATGTCGGCGAACTCCGTCGTCTCTTCCACTCGCCGCGCGATGCTGGTAATGAAGGGGATGCGCTTGAGGAAACGCTCCACAGTGTCCGGAGGGCCCGATGTCTTCATGATGTTGGATTGATGCTGAATGAGCATCTTGGGAAATGGAGGCGGTTTGTACACGTCCTCCTTCTCGGATGTGAGCAGGTAGAAGACGGCGCCCGCCCAGCCGACCGGGATGAGCTCGAACATCTGCGGCGTGAGGGGCGGCCGGACCTTTCGAGGCGGATAGGGACTCGATATCATTTTTCCGCCGACAACTGATCCCTTGGCGCCTCCACTTGGAATGAGGAGACCGTCGGGGCTTGCGTCGACATTGTATTTGCGGCCGGAGTTCCCCCTGCCCCCGCTGGCGTACGGCTCGCCCAGAAGCCCGCCGGGGACGTCGAGACCTCCGATGAGGGTCGGAAGGAGGTTGATGGCCAGACCCGCCAGGAACGAATGCTTGTGGGCCGACAACCCTCGGTACCAAGTCACCGAGGCGGGCCGGAAGGGAAGCTCCACGCCGTCGATCTCGATGGTCTCGCCGATGTGCGCGGCCTCTCCATACTCCCGAGCCAGACGGCGGACGGTTTCCCGAGGGACCGTGGTCGCCTCCTCGACGAACTCCGGCGTATAGCGGGTCACATGCTCCTTGAGCGCCTGAAATGCGGTCTTGACCCGCTTTCCGTTGACCTCGTAATGGCCTTCCAGGGCGTACTCGCCCACGTCGGCGTCAAAAGGCTTGGCCGAGTTGCCGGCGGCGTCCCAGACGAGGGGCTTGTCGGTCTTGGGGTCACGAACGTAAAGCTCATCTTCTCCGACCAAATAGGGCCCGTTGGTGGAGCTCCGGAGGAAGGGGTCGTCGTAGTGGCCGTTCTCGTTGATCATCAGGTTGACCATGCCCAGGATGAGGGCGGCGTCTGTCCCTGGGCGAATGGGGACCCACTCCTCCGCCCGGGACGCGGCGGCCGCGCACACGGGGTCCACGACGACCTGCTTTAACTTGCCCGGTCGCTTTCCCGCCAGATTGCGCGTGCTTTTCATCGTGTCGTAATGAACCACCGAGCCGTACTGAGAGCCGAAGTGGAGGATGTACTCGCTGTAGTGGAGGTCCGGGGTTCCTTCGAAGGCATTTTGCGCCAGGGTATGGATTGGGTGGACGGCGTTCCCGCAGAAAAAGGCCGCGCCCCCCGAGCTGAACTGCGGTGATCCGAATCCCGTTGCGAAAGCGGGAAGCAAGGAACCCCGTAAATGGAAGGCGTCGAAGATGAAGATCAGGAGGCGGGTGGGGTCCTCATCGCGGACCTCCTTGAGGCGCCTTGCGACCTCGTCCAGGGCCTCCTCCCACCCGATGGGTTCGAAACCCGGATCGACCCCGATTCCCTTTTCCGGGTTGGTCCTTCGCAGGGGTGTGGTGATTCT
>JASLXW010000230.1 GCA_030740135.1 Nitrospinota bacterium | reverse complement strand
CTATCACGTGGGGGCGCTCGACCTCACGATGACGACCCTCCTCTACGCGGGCGGCGCCGTCGAGGTCCATCGGATGTTCGACGCCGAGCGGGTGCTTGACGCCCTCGAGGGCCGCGGCATCTCGACCGTCTGGCTGGCGCCCGCCATGGTGAACCGGCTCCTGGCCCACCCCTCGCTCGAGGGTCGGGACCTGTCGGGCGTGAGGCTCATGATCGATGGCGGAGAGAAGATGCCGCTGCCGCTCATCCAGCGGATCCTCGCTTGCTTTCCGAACGCGTGGTTCGCCGACGCTTACGGCCTCACCGAGACGGTTTCCGGGGACACCTTTCTCGACAAGCGAAGGAGCGTGGAGAAGCTCGGCTCGGTGGGAAAGCCCTGCTTGCACGTGGAGGTCGCGATCTGGGACGATCACGACCGTCCGGCGCCGGCCGGCGCCCTGGGCGAGATCGTCCTGCGCGGTCCAAAGGTCTTCAAGGGCTACTGGAAGGATCCCGAGGCTACGGAAGCGGCTTTCCGGGGTGGGTGGTTTCACACCGGTGATGTCGGCTACCTGGACGGGGATGGTTACCTCTACCTCGTGGATCGGAAAAAGGACCTGATCGTCAGCGGGGGCGAGAACGTCGCCTCGCTGGAGGTGGAGCGGGTCCTTTACGAGCACCCGGCGGTCCTGGAGGCCGCGGTCGTCGGCCGGCCGGATGCCCGATGGGGCGAGGCGCCGGTGGCCTTCGTGGCGCTCCGCGAGGGGGCCAAGACCACCGGGGCCGAGTTGCGCGAGTTCTGCCTCGGGCGGCTGGCGAAGTTCAAGGTCCCGAAGGACGTTTTCTTCACCGGGTCACTCCCGCGGAATCCGTCGGGCAAGGTGTTGAAGCGGGTGCTCAGGGAGGACGTGCGGAACCGCTCGGAGGGACGGTCATCGTCTCGGGACCCCACCCATGGGTGAAAAAGTCATTCGCCATCTGAGGAACAGCAAGAAGTCCACGTTGATACTTCAAGGTTGACGACGGTGGTATATTGAGCAGATCAAGGTGTGCCAAGGGGAGGTTTGAGGGATCGTTTCGAGTGAAAAGACGGGGGGATTCTTTGACCTCCGGGGGAGCGTCGCCCTGATCACGGGCGCCAGCCGGGGGATCGGGCGGGCCGCGTCCGTCGCGCTGGCCGGGGCGGGCGCGCGGGTGGTCCTGGTCGGCCGCGACCGCGGCGCCCTGGACGAATCGGCCGAGGCCGTGTCGGCTGCCGCTCCGGATGAAGGCGCTGGAGAGGGCTCCCTCCGCCTCACGGCGGACCTGACCGACCCCGATGCGGTGACGCGCGTTTTCCGCGAAGCGGCCGAGACCTATGGCGGCCTGAACATCCTCGTCAACAACGCCGGGATCGGAATCGGCAAGGCTTTCGTCGATACGACGATCGAGGACTGGGACCGGACGCACAACATCAACCTCCGGGCCGCGTACCTTTGCGCCAAGCGGGCCGTGGAGGTCATGCGAAACGGCGGGGGAGGGAAAATCATCAATATCATCTCGGCCTCCGCCCTCGTGGGGATGCCCGGCCTGTCGGCTTACGGCGCGGCCAAGGGCGGGCTGGCGGCCCTCACCCGGGCGCTGGCCGTGGAGCTGGCTCGGGAAAAGATCACGGTCAATGCCGTCTGCCCCGGGTACATCGAAACCGACATGAGCCGGGAGTTTCTGGAGTCGGAGCCCGGCAAAAGGTTTATCCGCGACAACGTTCCCCTGCGGCGGCCGGGGACTCCCCGGGACGTGGCGGCGGCCATCCTGTTCCTGGCCTCGCCCGCTTCGGATTACGTAACGGGAGCCATCCTCCCGGTGGACGGCGGCCAGACAGCCAAGTAATCTCTGCCCTCCTCCCAATTTCCAAGATGAAACCAACCTTGTGGTAAAATGCCGCTGAAGCCTTCTTTGTCGATTACAGGGACGTGGGACATTTCGGCATGGCCCTTCACGCGGAGGCTTTGGGGGATTTCGACCGGCCGGGGGAAATGGACGGAGGGACAGCCGGGCCGAGCCGCGCAAGGAGAACCGCCGGATGGAATACGGGTTGACCCTCATGGCCGTGGACCCGCCCGAGCCGTTTCTGGATATGGTCCGCTTCGCGGATGAAAGCGCCTACGACTTCATGTGGGTGTGCGATTCGTCCCTCCACGACCGTTACGTCTATTGCTACCTGACGCTTCTCGCCACGAACTCGAAAAATCTCCTGTTCGGTCCGAATTGCACCCACCCCCACACCCGTCATCCCGCCATGAACTTCAACGCCCTGTGCACCCTGGACAAGCTGTCGGGCGGCCGGACCGTCATGAACCTCGGCGCGGGGGACCGGCCCGTCATGGAGCTGGGCTTCAAGATGGCAAGGTCATTCCCGACGAGTTGGTGGACAAATTCACGATTTCCGGCCCTCCGGACTATTGCGTCGAGCGGTTCAACGCGCTCAAGGCCATCGGCATCACCCATTTCGAGCTGTTCCCCGTCGGTGAAGACCGACACCAGACGGCGAGGCGGTTCGCACAAGAAGTCATCCCCCAACTGTATTAACGAAAAACCATTCGAGAATCCTCCGGGAGGACCCACAATATTGAGATTGGCGGACATGGCGTGGGGCGCACGGCGCGCCGTTGTGGACTGCGCCGGGACAAAGCCCGGCGAACAGGTGTTGATCGTCACGGATTCAATGTTTGATGAACGGGTGGTCGAGGTGTTCGCGGCCATCGCCGCCGAGGCCGGCGCCGTCGTCACGATGACCACCATGACACCGGCGAAAATCCCGGGGGAGCCGCCGCCCCGGACGGTGGCCGCCGCGATGAAAGAGGCGGACATCATTCTCGAGTTGACGAGCCAGTTCATCGGAAGCTCGGACGCCCGCGTCCAGGCGTGCAAGAACGGCGCCCGGCACCTCATCCTCGTCGAAATGAGCCCCTATCTCCTTCGCCGGGGCGGGCCCTTCGAGGCGGACTTCGACAAACTCAAACCCATCGCGGAGGACCTTCAGGATCGCTTCACGAAGGCGAACACCGTCCACCTGACGACCCGGGCGGGGACCGACATCACGGCCAGCCTCGAGGGCCGGACCGGGCGTCACCACGCGGGTCTTGCCCGCGAGCCGGGGGTCCTGGCGGCCCCGCCTGACGTCGAGGCGGGGATCGGGCCGCCGGAGGGGACCATGAACGGGCTCCTCGTCATCGACGGCCTCATCGAGCTTCTGGGCCTCGGGGTCATCACCGAACCTTTCGAGGTCGAAGTGAAAGACGGGCGGTGCGTCCGGATCGAGGGAAAGGGAGACGGTCGGCGGCACGCAACCGCCCTAAAGAACACCCTGGACTCCCTGGACGATCCCAACGCCTTCGTCATCGCCGAGATCGCCATCGGTCTCAACCCCTACGCCGACTACTGCCAGGAGGCCCTGGAGTGCGAAGCCGTCCTCGGCTCGGCGCATATCGGCGTCGGGGACAACCGCGGGTACGGGGGAACCAACGCCTCCAAGGGCCATTTCGACCTCGTCATGCGAGATGCCACGGCTTCGCTGGACGGCGAAGTCATCCTCGAAAACGGGGACCTCACGACGACGAGCATCCGGGCTCTCATGGGCTAGAAGCCCGCCGGGGGCGGTCCGGTTTCTCTGAAACCCATCGACGGGTGAAACGAAGGGGATGGAATGAGCGGAACGAAGGTCAAGCGCGTCGGGGTCGTCGGCTGCGGCGTCATGGGGTCGGGGATCGCCCAGGTCGTCGCGGGGGCGGGGTATTCGGTCTACGTCTCGGACGAGACGGACGAAGCGCTTGAGCGCGGACTCGACTCGATCCGCTCCTCGCTCGCGAGGGACGTGGAGAAGGGGCGCTCCTCCCGGGAGGAGGCGGACGAGACCCTGGGCCGGATTGCGCGCGGCGCGGACCTGGAGGGGCACGCCGAAGCGGATCTCGTGATCGAGGCCGTCTTCGAGAACCTGTCCGTGAAAAAAGACCTCTTCGGCCGGCTCGACCTGATCTGCAAGCCCGACACCCTGTTCGCCACCAACACCTCCTCGCTCTGCGTCACGGAGATGGCGGCGGCCACCTCCCGGCCGTCCCGGGTGGTCGGCATGCACTTTTTCAATCCGGCCCCCGTCATGAAACTGGTGGAGGTCGTCCGGACCACCCTGACCGGCGAGGAAGCGTTCGATGCCGCCTGGGCGTTCGTCCGGTCTCTGGGCAAGGAGCCCATTGAGTCGGCGGACAAGGCGGGATTCGTCGTGGACCGCCTCCTGATCCCCTACCTGATGGAGGCCGTCCGGTCCCTGGAGGAAGGGGTCGCCACCGTCGAGGACATCGACAAGGGCATGAAGCTGGGATGCGGCTTCCCCATGGGCCCCTTTACGCTGATGGATCTCATCGGTTTGGACATTTGCTATCATGCCGCGATGACCCTCTACGAAGAATTCCGCGAGAAGGCGTTCCTGCCCTCCCCGCTCCTGAAGCGAATGGTCCAGGCGGGACATCTGGGCCGGAAGACGGGAAAAGGGTTTTATCCGTACGACTGACCGCTCCATCCGCCGGACGCCTTGACGGAAGGGGAGAGCGTCCACGGCCGGCGTTTGGCCCCCGGGCGCACCGGACGACGGGACCGCGGAGTTTCAATTTGCACCTGGACCTCACACAATCACAGCGCCTGATCCGGGATTCGGCGCGGGATTTCGCCGAGCGGGAGGTGGCCCCCCGCGCACTGGACCTGGACCGCGAGAAAACGTTCCCCGCGGATCTGGTGGCCCGGATGGGCGAGATGGGGTTCATGGGGATCGCCGTTCCCCAGGCGCTCGGCGGCGCCGGAGGCGACAACCTGTCCGAAGCCCTGGTCATGGAGGAGATCAGCCGCGCCTGCGCGGCAACCGGGGCCATCATGGCCGCCCACAACTCACTGGTTTGCGAGCCCATCCTGGCGTTCGGGACGGCCGCGCAGAAGGAGGCGTTCTTGCGGCCCCTGGCCCGGGGCGAGCGGCTGGGCTGCTTCGCCCTCACCGAGCCGGGATCGGGTTCCGACGCCGCCGCCCTCACGGCCGGCGCCCGCCGGGACGGGGACGGTTGGGTCCTGAAAGGGACGAAGCGTTTCATCACCAACGGGGCCGAAGCGGACCTATGCATCCTGATCGCCACGACGGACCGGGCGAAGGGGCAGAAGGGTCTCTGCGCCTTCGTGGTGGAGAAGGAGGAATTCGAGGTTGCCCGGGTCGAGGAGAAGATGGGTCTTCACGCCACCTCGTGCGCCGAATTGATCTTCGATCGCCGCGTCCCCGCGGGTCGCCTCCTGGGCGAAGAGGGACAGGGGTTCGCCATTGCCATGGAGGCCCTGGACGGGGGACGGATCACCGTGGGGGCGCAGGCCGTGGGGATCGCCCGCGCGGCCCTGGAGGAATCGATCGCCTATTCACGCGAGCGGCGGACGTTCGGGAAACCCATCGGCGGGCGCCAGGCCATCCAGTTCATGATCGCCGACATGGCGGCGGCGATCGACGCCGCCCGGCTGCTGACCCACCGCGCGGCCGTTCTCAGGGACCGGGGCAAACCCCATGGTCGGGAGGCGGCGATGGCGAAGCTCTACGCCTCGGAAGCCGCCATGCGCGCGGCCACCAAAAACGTCCAGATCCACGGCGGCTACGGTTACGTCAAAGAGTTCCCCGCGGAGCGCCGCTTCCGGGACGCCAGGATTACGGAAATCTACGAAGGGACCTCCGAGATCCAGCGGCTGGTCATCGCGCGAAGTCTCTTGCAATGAGCGCCCCCCGCATGTTGCCGCCCCATTTCCGTCCTCCCCTGAATTACCCCGAATATCCGTTCCACGGCCTGTTGCGGACTTCGGCGGGGCGGTGTCCGGACCGGGTCGCGCTGGTGGACGGCGAGCGGGAGATCACGTTCCGCGAGCTGGAGGGCCTGTCCAACGCCTGCGGACACGCCCTGCGGGCGGCCGGCGTCGGCCCCGGAGACCGCGTGGGGCTCTTTCTTCCCAATTCGATCGAGTTCGAAATCGCCTTTTTCGGCGTCTCCAAGGCCGGCGCGGTCGTCACCCCCCTGAACTCATCCTTCAAAGAGGCCGAGGCCCGTTACCAGCTTGAAGACTCCGGGGCGAAGCTCGTGGTCGTGGAAGAGTCCCGACTCCCGCTGATCGAGGCCGTCTCCGCCGACCTCCCCGACCTTCGGGAGGTGATCGTCGCGGGAGAGGGCGAAAACCCGGCGGGCCGCCCGCGCTTCCTGGATTGGATCCTGGCGCATCCCCCCTCCCCTCCGCCCGAGCCCCCCATCGATCCGCGCGAAGACCTCATCGCCCTGCCCTATTCCAGCGGGACGACGGGGTTGCCGAAGGGGGTGATGCTGACCCACCGGAACCTGGTCTCCAACTACGTCCAGTTCGCGGCCAACCACCGGATCACCGACCGCGACAGCGGCCTCATGTTCCTTCCCCTTTATCACATTTACGGGACCATGATCATGGGCGGGTTGATCCTGGCCGGCGCCCCGCAAATCCTGATGGCCCGGTTCGGACCCGAGGAGGCCCTGCGCCTGGTGGAGCGCCGCCGGCTGACGCTGTTTTACGGCGCGCCGCCCGCGTTGTTG
>JASLXW010000022.1 GCA_030740135.1 Nitrospinota bacterium | reverse complement strand
ATTTGGATGGCGGCCGGTTTCGACCCGTGTATAGCAATGAACTTATGATATTTGAAAATCATTCGGTCTTTCCAAGGGCGTTTGTCGTGTCCCGGGCGAAGACAATCCGGAATGCGCCGGACCTGTTGAAGCGCCTGCTGAGCGCCGATTTCGATCCAAGGAAAGAGGTTCTCCTGGAAAAGGACGTCCGGCAAATACCCCCAATCCCCGGAAATCCCACGCCGGCGCAAGTGAGGTTTCTGTTGTATGAGCCTGAAAGGTCAATTCTGGAAGTAGCCGGACCTGGTGGATTTCTTGTCGTGTCGGATGCCTTTCATCCGGGGTGGAGGGCGCGGGTGGACGGAAAGGAGGCGCCGCTGCATCGGGCCAACTATGTCATGAGAGCGGTGGAGTTGCCTCCGGGGAAGCATCGGATCGAATTTGAATTCAAGCCGGCCGCTTTCCGGGTGGGGATTTGGATATCCATCATCAGCTTATTGGTCATGATCGCCTTCGCCGTTGGAGCGAATCGATGGGAATCCGGGAAAAGACAGAAAAAACCTTGATGATAATATTCGGCCTTTCGGTGTTGATGATTTCGCTGACGGAAAGCGCCGGGTGTGAACCGGGGATTGCCGATCATCAATGGATTCCGATCCCGGCGGGATTGTTGGTCATCAGTGAGAATGACGGCCACCCGGGTTCCCTGAAGCCCGCCTTTCGGGCGCGGCGGACGCCCGGGAGTCAAGGCGGGGATCGATGGCAAACCGTCTTGCGCGTCAGGGCTTTTAAGATCGATCGATACGAGGTGACGAATCGGTCCTACCGGAAATTCGTTGATTCCACGAACCGGACGCCTTCCGCATACGCTTCCGACTCAAGGTTCAATCGGCCGGAGAATCCGGTCGTCGGCGTGTCTTGGGAGGACGGCCGGGACTACTGCCGGTGGGTCGGGGGCCGACTTCCCACGGAGGCGGAATGGCTGAAGGCCGGCCGTGGGAAGGACAACCGCCAAACGCCATGGGGGTCGGATAATAATTTTATCAACTACAATGTCCTTGACCGGGCGAACATCAATCCCGTGGTCTCGCTCAAGTTATACGACTGGTACGGGTCAAAATTCGCGGCCGACGGACACCGGTTCACCGCGCCCGTGGGCGGCTTCCCGAAAGGCGTGAGCCCTTATGGGGTCCACGACCTGCTCGGAAACGTTTGGGAATGGGTGGACAGGCACCTGCCCAATCCTATGTTGAATTACAAACGCCGGATCCCGCCGCGGATCAAGCCACTGAAGGGCGGCTCTTGGATGTCCCTCGCGAATTATCTGAACCTGGGCACGCGAAGGTGGCGCGATCAATCCCTTCGGCAGGATTCTACGGTTGGATTCCGGTGCGCCCAGGACCCTTGAGCGGGAGGCGAGGCCCCCGCTTTCGCGCGGCAAGACGGATCGCGTCCAATTCGCTCGGTGTTTCAGGCCGGACGTGATTCTTCATGATAAGAAAGTTTGAAACCCTTCACGGGACGGTCACGGGCAAGATGGATCTGCGGATGAAGGCCAAACGGTGGCTTGCCAGGTTTCAGGCGCCGTGGGTGACCGGGACATCACCCCGATCCCGCGATCGGGCGACGGATCCGAGAACGCTGAAAGCGGAGAAATCCCCCAGGATTCTCGTGATCGCCTACCCGCCCGGCTTGGGAGACACGGTGACGGTGACGCCGTTCCTCTCCGCGCTGGAGGGGCTTTATCAGAGGCCTTCGATATCGGTCCTGGCCGGCGGGGAGACTTCCTGCGTCCTGGGCCGCCATCCGGCCGTCGCGCGCGTCATCCGTTACGAGGACGACTGGATCTCCAAAGACGACAAGCGCGGGCCGAAAAAAGGTCCGGATGAGCGGCGGGCCTTGCGCGACCGGCTTCGCCGGGAAAACTTTCACGCCGTGTTCGACCTGTTGGGGAATTACGCGTCGGCGCGCCTGGCGGCATCGGTCGGGTCCGCGCTCCGCATCGGGTACTCCAGCGGGTTCGACGCGTTCCTGACCCATCCCGTCGCGGACCGGCGGTTCGCCGAATCCGCCATGCCCATGGCCGATTACCACCTGGATCTGTTGAGACGGGTGGGCCTGGAGCCGGGCCACCCGCCGCCGGCCATCGCGACCGATCCGGAAGAGGAGACATTCGCCGAAGAACGCGCCAAAGAGTCCGGGTCTTCCGGAAATATTGTGGGTCTGGCCCCCGCGTCGGCCAATTCGGAAGACGAGTGGCCGGCCCGGAAGTTCGCGGAGGCCGCGGACGCCATCATCGAAGCGGCCGGCGGAAGGGGGCTTTTGTTGGGAGCGGAATCCGATCGCCCCATGCTGGAGGCCGTCGCGGGGCGGATGCGGACAAACCCCCTCGACCTGTGCGGACGAACAACGGTTCTCCAAGCCGCCTCCCTGATGCGCCGATGCCGCCTTCTCCTGACCGTGGACACGGGGCTGATGCATCTCGGGGGGGCGGTCGGCGTCAAGCTGGTGGCCCTCCTCCGGAACGACAACCCACTCTGGCGGCCTTGGGGGAAAGGTCACCGCATCCTGACCGGCTTGGGCAAAGACCCTTCTCCCGGCGCGCTGCGGGTTGAGGACGTTGTCCGGGCGGGACGGGACCTTTTGGAAAGCGGGACCGGGACGTGAGCCGGTTTCGGGTCCTTCTGGTCTCTCACGCATACGTGACGCCGTTCAACCGGACCAAGGCGGAGGCGCTGGCGGCATCCGGGGAGGCCGAGGTGACGCTTCTGGTTCCCGACCGGTGGAAAGCGCCCGTTCCGCCGGCGGCGGAGGCGGCCGCTTACCGGCTGGTCCGTCTGCCGGTCGCCTTTCCGGGGCGGGGCGGAGGATACTTCTACCGGGCCGGCCTGTCGTCCCTGGTCATGGGGTTTCAGCCGGATCTCGTGCACGTTGAAGAAGAACCATGGTCGGTGTCGGCGTTCCAGTTCGCCCGGTTGAAACACGAGGCCGAATTCCGCTATGCGCTTTTTTCCTGGGAAAACCTGAGTAAAGACTTCCGCGGGGTGCGGGGCTGGATGGAGCGACGGACGCTTCGGTCGGTCGATTTGGGAATCGGCGGCAATAAGGCCGCGGCGCGCGAGCTGCGGCGAAAGGGCGTGGAAACCGTCCATGTCCTGCCCCAACTGGGGCTGGATCCGGAGTGGTTCCGGCCGGGTGAACGGCCCCCATCGGACGTATTCACGATGGGCTATGCGGGACGGATGGCGCCGGAAAAGGGAGTCCACCTGCTGTTGCAGGCGGCCGCGGGGCTTGGGGGCGAATGGCGGTTGCGGATCCTCGGGTCCGGACCTGAGCAAACCCGCCTGCGCGCACTGGTCGGCGAGTCGGCCGTCTTGGACCGGGTGGAGTTTCTGCCGGCGGTTCCGCACGCGGAGGTCGCGGCCTTTCTCCGGACCTTGGACGTCCTGGTCCTGCCGTCCTTGACGACGCGGAGTTGGGCGGAGCAGTTCGGCCATGTGTTGATCGAGGCCATGTCGGCGGAGACGCCCGTAGTCGCATCGAACAGCGGGGCCATCCCGGAAGTGGTGGGCGAGGCCGGTCTCCTCTTTCCGGAAGGGGACGTCTCCGCCTTGAAAGAGGCGTTGGCGCGGCTTCGGGACGACCCCGATCTTTCCGGAGCGCTGGGCGAGAGAGGGCGGAAACGGGTCTTGGAACGTTTCACCTGGGACCGGATCGCGGGAAAGACCCTTGAGCTGTATCGCTCCCTGCTGAGCCACGAGAATCCCCCCTCTCTGGCGGGGGGCGGCGGGTCCGCGCGGGCGGAGCCGGTGCGGAGCGGGAGGATTTCATGAGAGGGGCGGCGGCGTTGAACGTAGGGGCTCGGGTGTTCCGGAATTCCGCCGCGCTGCTCGGCGGGCAGCTGGCCGAGCGCGTCCTCAAGCTTGTCGTAATGGCCGTTCTGGCCCGGACCCTGGGAAAGTCGACTTTTGGTCTCTACATTTTCGTCCTCACCTACGTGGAGTTTTTCCACCTCCTGACCGACCTGGGGCTCCAGACCATCCTCGTCCGCGAAATGGCCCGGGGCCCCGAGAAGACGGATGCCCTGCTGGGCGGCGCGCTCACCATCAAGCTGATCGCCGCTTTCGTCTCGGCCGGCTTGGCCGTTTTCCTCATCGGCTTCTCCGGCGCCCACGCCTCCGCCGCGGGTCTCGTGGCTTGGGCGGCGTTGGGGCTTTTTCTTTCCTTCCGGCTCAGCTCGGTCCGTCAGATCCTTGATTCGATCTTTCAGGTCCGGTTGGAGATGCGCGTCCCCGTGGCCCTCGGCGTGGCCAGCGAGCTTCTCTCCACCCTGGGCCTTTTGGCGGCGGCTTGGTGGGGGCTGAGCCTGACTTGGCTCATGGCCATCCAGAACCTGGCCTACCTGCCCGGCGCCTGGTGTCTGGTGCGGCTGACGCGGGGGCGGATCCGCCTGAGACCCTCCTGGTCGAAGGCAACCCTGATCGGATTGCTCAAGGAATCTTATCCCCTGGGCCTTGCGAACCTGTTCACGCTGGCCTATGTGAAGCTGGATATCCTGATGCTCGCGGCCCTGCGGGGCGATGAAGCGGTCGGGGTCTACGCCGCGGCGTACAGACTGATCGGATCGCTGACCATCCTGCCCACGGCGATCCTGGGCTCGCTCTTCCCGTTGATCTCCCAGTACGCCCGGACCGCGCCGGAAGCCCTGCCCCGGATCTTCCAAAAGAGTCTGAATTTGATCGTGATGCTCGCACTCCCGCTGGCCGTCGGGGGAACCCTGCTCTCCCGGGAGATCATCGCCCTCGTCTACGGCGAGCGGTTCGCGGAATCGTCGGGCGTTTTTCGGATCTTGAGCTGGGCCGTCGCGTTCAGTTTTCTCAGCTATCTGCTGACTTCGGCATTGAACGCCATGGGCCGGCAGCGCATCTACCTGGGCCTGACGGCCGCCATGACCGTGTTGAACGTGGGCCTGAACTGGATGTGGATTCCCCGGTACGGGTTCATGGGCGCCGCTGTCGCTACGTTGATCACGGAGTGCACGCTGATGCTCATCGGCCTGCGACTCCTCGGCGGCCACCTGAAAGACATCGAGCTGTCGCCGATCATGAAGTACGCGCTTTCCGCGGGGGTGATGGGCGTTGCGGTCATGTTCGCCCCCATCGGTGTTTTCGGGACGATCCCCCTCGCTGCCGTCGTCTACGTCGGGTGCCTAGCCGCCTTTCGCGCGGTGAGCCGGGAGGAGTGGCGCGCCTATCTGGCGGCGATGGGTCTCGGGTCCGGGAAAGCGGGCGGGTCCGTCAAAGGGCGTGAATCCGCCCACGCCGCGGGAGGCTGACTTGGCCGCCCGCACCTATCCATATCATTCCGCGCGGCGGCGCGCGGCGGCGCGGATCATCGACGCCTTGGGAGATCGCCTACTGGGAGACAAACGGGGCCGGTTTCCGAAGGCCCCGGCGCCGCCGAGCCCCCGGGACGTCCAAAAGGTGATTGTCGTCCGGCCCGACCACCTGGGCGACGTGGTGTTCGCGACCGCCGCGTTCTCCCCCCTGCGCGCCCTATATCCGAACGCCGAGATCACGGCCCTGGTCGGCCCTTGGGCCGCGCCTTTGTTGATTCACCACCCCCATGTGGATGAGGTCGTCTCGTTTCGAAGCCCGTGGTTCGACCGGGAAAACCACTCGGGCGGTCGCGACCTTTTCGACGTTTTCCAGTGGATGCGGCGCCGGCGATTCGATGTCGGGCTGGACCTGCGGGGCGACCCCCGGGTGATCGCCCTGCTCGCCGCGGGCCGCGTCCGGCACAAGGTCGGTTACGGGCGGGGCGGGGCCGGTTTCCTCCTTTCCCGGGAATTGGAGCACATGCCGGGGGTCCACCAGACGGAGCGGAACGTAGCGGTTGTCCAGGCCCTGGGGTGGCCCCGCCCGGACGGTTTCCGGCCGACGCCCCAACTTCGGGTTTCGGAGGCCGAGCGCGGCGCGATGGATCGGAGGCTGTCGTCCGCCGGCTGGAACGGCGGCCCCTCCGGCGGCGCGGACCCTCCCAAAATCGGGGCCTGGGAAAGGCTTGCCGTCCTTCATCCGGGGGCGGGGTATCCGACGAAACGGTGGCGGCCGGTACGGTACGGCGCCCTTGCGAAATGGCTGGCCGAATCGCGCGGGTATCGGATCGTCCTGATCGGGTCCGGGGAGGAGGCGGCCCTGGTTTCCGAGGTGATTCGGACAGCCGGGCCAGTGGGGGCACTCGACCTGACGGGAAAGAATTCCCTGCGCGAGCTTCTGGCCCTTCTCGCTCGGGCCGATTTGATGGTTGGAAACGATTCGGGCCCGGTCCATATCGCCGCGGCCCTGGGAACGCGGACCGTGGCGCTTTTCAGCGGGACGAACGACGACGCCGAGTGGGCCCCGGCGGGGACGCGGACCCGCGTCGTCCGTAAAGCCGTCGCGTGCAGCCCGTGCGCCCTCAAGGTCTGCACCACACACGATCACGAGTGCATGGAGACCCTCACGGTGGAAGCGGCCCAAGAGGCGGTCCTGGCGTGCGAATCCTCCTAGACGCCCGGATGTGGAGATGGACGGGGATCGGGACGTACGTGCGCGTCCTGCTGGAAGGGTTCGGCGAGATCCTTCACGGGGGCGGGCATGAGGTCGCCTGTCTGGTTCCTCCGGCCGACCTTCCGGTGTTTCCCCTCCCGGGCGGCCCCGATGCCTCCGGCGCCGTTCGGGCCGTCCCCTGCGACGTCCGGGTGTATTCTCCCTGGGAGATCCCCGGCCTGCGCAGGGCGCTCCGTTCCCGTGATTTCGACCTGGCGCACTTCCCTCATTACATTTATCCCTACCGGGCGGGGTTCCCGGCTGTGGTGACGATTCACGACCTGATCCACCTCCGCTTTCCGTCCGATCACAAAACCCCCCTTCATTACACCTACGCGCGTCACGTCCTTCCCCGAAGCGCCCGGGCCGCGAGGCGGATCATCACCGTGTCGCAACATTCCAAAGACGACATCGTTTCCCGCCTGGAAATGCCGGCCGAAAAAGTGAAGGTCATCCACAACGGACTCGCGCGGGGCTTTTCCCCCGACCCGGACGGAGACGCGGCCCTCCGGGTCCGGAAGGCCGTCGGCCTCGACGGCCCTTACGTTCTCTATGTCGGCAACGCCAAGGCGCACAAGAACCTCCACGGCCTCCTCCGAGCCTACCGGCAGCTAACGGCAAGGATGGAACGGGAGGACCCGGGGAGGAAGAAACCGGCCCTGGCGGCGACCGTTCGCCGGGAGGAGCTTCGCCCCGGCGCGGCGGACGCCGGCCTCGAGGGCGTCCATTTCCTGGGACCGGTGAGCGGCGGGACGCTGGCCGATCTGTACCGGGCGGCGGCGGTGTTCGCCTTCCCCTCCCGGTACGAGGGATTCGGTTATCCGCCCCTCGAGGCCATGGCGTGCGGGACGCCTGTGGTCTGCTCGGACGCCGCGTCGCTCCCCGAGGTGGTGGGCGACGCCGCGATTCAGGTCCCGCCCGACAACCTTGACCGCCTAAGTTCGGCTCTTTATGATTTGCTCACGAGGGAGGATCTCAGGATTCGGCTTCGAAGCGAAGGGCTGAAAAGGGTGCAATCCTTCACGGCCCGCGGGATGGCCCAGGCCGCCTGGAAGGTGTATGAAGAGGCGGTTGAAGTCGATTCGGCCGATCGGGATGAGTGAGCCGGTGAAGGTCGCCATCGTTCACGACTGGTTGACGGGAATGCGCGGGGGAGAGTACACCCTCGAGGTCTTCTGCGAGTTGTTCCCCCAGGCGGACCTGTTCACGTTGATTCACCGGAAAGGCTCGGTGTCGGCGCGCATCGAGGCCCGGCCGATCCACACCTCGCTCCTTCAGCGCATTCCCGGCGCGACGAAGCGATATCGCCGGTTTCTCCCGTTGATGCCGGCGGCCATCGAGCGCCTGGACCTCACGCCCTATGACCTGGTCCTGAGCTCCAGCCACTGCGTCGCCAAGGGCGTGGTCACACGGCCGGATACGCTTCACGTCTGTTACTGCTACACCCCGATGCGCTACGCGTGGGAAAGTCACCACCGCTATTTTCCCGACGAGCGGCTGGGCTTCCTGGGGCGGTGGTTCCTGCCCCCGATTTTCACGTACTTACGGATGTGGGACGCGGCCTCGGCAAACCGGGTGGACCGGTTCATCGCCATTTCGGAGGCCGTCCGCGGACGGATTCGGAAATATTACGGGCGCGATTCGGAGGTGATCCATTGCCCCGTGGATACGGGGCGATTCCGAGCTTCGGAGGGCGGGGACTACTATCTCGTCGTTTCGGCGTTCGCGCCCTATAAGCGGATCGACCTGGCCGTCGAGGCGGCGGGCCGTCTGGGCCGTCCCCTCAAAGTGGTCGGGTCGGGACAGGACGAGGGGCGCCTGCGCAAGCTGGCCGATTCCTTTCCCGGATCGAAGGTCGAGTTCCTCGGCTGGAAGACGGGCCGGGAGCTCGTCGAGCTGTATGAAGGGTGCCGGGCGTTTCTTTTCCCCGGCGAGGAGGACTTCGGCATCGCCCCCGTCGAGGCCATGGCGGCCGGGCGGCCGGTCATCGCGCTGGCGAAGGGAGGCGCGCTGGAAACCGTCGTCGGCCCGGACAATCCCGAGGGCCGTCCCGCCACGGGTGTATTCTTCCCGGAGGAGACGGCGGCCGGATTGGCCGACGCCATCGAGGCGTTCGAGGGAAGAGAAGGGGATTTCGACCCGGACGCCGTCCGGGCGCACGCCCTCCGGTTTGACACCGAGAACTTCCGAACGGCGATGGCCGATTTCCTGCGGGAAGCCGACGCCGCGTTTCATGGCGAGGCGGCGGGGCGCATGATCGCAAGAGGACAGGTCCCCATCTCGTGAAGAAGTATGCTCACCTGGCTGTCTCCATCCTCGTCCTTGCGGACGTGCTGGCGGTGATGGCCGCCTGGTCGACGGCGTTTTTCCTGCGGTTCAACGTCGAGATCATCCCTGTGATCAAGACCTATCCGACTTTTCCCCATTACCTGTCGTTCGTTCCCATCATCCTGGTATTCTGGCTGGCGGCGGCCCGGCTGCTGGATCTCTATGGGCCTCAGCTGAGCCGGTCCCTGGGGGCCCGGGCCTGGAGCGCCTGGAAGGCGGCCACGCTCTCCCTGGTTTTGTTGACGGCGTTGACGTTCTTCTATCGTGAGTTTCCATTCGCCCGATTCTCGCGCGTGGTGATGGCCTATTACTGGATCATCGTTACGGTCTACGCGGTGATCGCACGAACTTTGGCGCAGGCCGTCCTCAAGAATTTACGGAGGCGCGGCTATGAAGTTCGCCGGATTCTGATCGCAGGGACCGGGGAGTTGGGCGTCGATCTGGGCGGACGGATGCGGGCCAACGAAGTCCTGGGGATTGAGGTGGTGGGCTACCTGACCGACCGGGAGGAGGAGGTCGGAACCCCGATCGGCGGCGTCCAGGTGGCGGGGATGCTGGAAGAGGTGCGGGAGGTCATCCTCCGCCTTCGCGCGGACCAGTTGTTCATCGCCCTGCCCATGGAGGGCCAGGACCGTCTCCAGCGCGTTCTGGACGGACTGGGCGAGGAACTCATCGACATCAAGGTAGTCCCCGATTTCCTGAAGTTCATGAAGCTGAACGCCGGGATCGAGGATTTCGACGGACTTCCGATCATCAGTCTCCGGGAGGGCCCGCTGTTCGGCGTGAACCGGCTGGTGAAGCGGACCGCCGACATCGTGCTCTCCCTCGCCGCCCTCCTCGTGCTCTCTCCGGTCATGATCCTCATCGCCGGGGTCATCAAGCTGACGTCGCCGGGTCCGGTTCTGTACCGCCAGGAGCGGATGGGCCTTGATGGGATTTCGTTTCAAATGTTCAAGTTCCGGTCGATGCGGGAAGGTGCGGAGAAGGAATCCGGGGCGGTGTGGGCGAGCCCGAAGGACCCGCGCCGCACATCGATCGGCCGGATCATCCGCAAGGCCAGCCTGGACGAGCTCCCCCAACTGTTCAACGTCCTCAGAGGGGACATGAGCCTTGTCGGCCCGCGTCCCGAGCGCCCGGTGTTCGTCGAGGATTTCCGCAAGAACGTCCCGGGCTACATGCTGCGTCACAAAGTCAAGGCGGGCATCACCGGCTGGGCCCAGGTCAACGGATGGCGCGGCAACACCCCGCTCGAGAACCGGATCGAGTGCGATCTGTACTACATCGAGAACTGGTCGCTGGGGTTCGATTTGAAGATCCTGTGGCTGACGCTCTGGAAGGGGATCATCCACAAGCACGCGTATTGAGGCGCCGTCCGGTGCGCCGCCGCGGCGCCTTTCGGGCCGGGCGGGATGCCCGGCCCGCCAACTGGAGAGAATCGCTGTCCCCATGAGCGTCCTCGCCGTCATCCCCGCCCGGTACGCCTCGACCCGGTTTCCGGGCAAGGCCGTCGCCCCGATCGGCGGAAAGCCGATGATCCAGCACGTCTACGAGCGGGTCCGGGCCGCGCGCTACGTGGAGGAGGTCTGGGTGGCCACCGACGACGAGCGCATCCGAAAAACGGTGGAGGGCTTCGGCGGCAAGGCGGTCATGACCTCCCCGGACCACCTCTCCGGGACCGACCGCATCGCCGAAGCCGTGGCGGGGGCCGAATTCGAGTGGGTGGTGAACGTTCAGGGAGACGAGCCGCTCCTCGATCCGAAAGACATCGACGCCGCGGTCCTCGCGCTCCTCGGCGACCCGGACGTCCCGATGAGCACGCTCGCGAAGCGCATTCAGTCGCAGGAGGAATTCTTCGATCCCAACGTCGTGAAGGTGGTCGTGGACACGCGGGGCTTCGCCCTCTACTTTTCCCGGTCCCCGATCCCTTACAATCGGCGGGCGTGGGAGCGACTGACCGGCGGAGAGATCCTTCAAGGAGAGCGCGTCGAGCCGCCCGAGCCTTGTTTCAAGCACATCGGGCTGTACGTCTACCGTTTGGAGGTCATCCGTGCACTGGCCTCCACCCCGCCGACCCCCCTGGAGCGGGCCGAGGGGCTGGAACAGTTGCGAGCCCTCGAATCGGGATACAAGATCCAAGTGGTGGAAACGGAGCGGGATTGCATCGGCGTGGACGTCCCCGAGGACATCCGCCGCGTTGAGGAGCTTTTGCGGGCTTGAGCGAAACGGACGGCAGGAGCGGCGGGGGGAGTCGGACGAAATTCATCTTTGTCACCGGCGGCGTTCTCTCTTCCCTGGGCAAGGGGCTGGCCTCCGCGTCCATCGGCGCCCTCCTCGAGAGCCGCGGCCTCCGCATCACTCTCCAGAAGTTCGATCCCTACATCAATGTCGACCCCGGGACCATGAACCCCTTTCAGCACGGGGAGGTCTACGTCACCGACGACGGGGCGGAAACCGACCTGGACCTAGGCCACTACGAGCGCTTCACCCGCTCCACCATGACGCAGGCCAACAACGTCACCACCGGCCGGATCTACTATTCCGTCATCACCAAAGAGCGCCGGGGCGATTACCTGGGCGGAACAGTTCAGGTGATCCCTCACATCACCGACG
This sequence comes from Nitrospinota bacterium, assembly GCA_030740135.1. Next base: position 6,084 of record JASLXW010000022.1, on the reverse strand, counting down.
AGATCAAAGCGAACATCCGCGCCATCGCCCCCGGGAAGGACGTGGTGATCTGCGAGATCGGCGGGACCGTCGGCGACATCGAGAGCCTGCCGTTCCTGGAGGCCATTCGGCAATTCAGTTGGGACGTGGGGCGGGAAAACGTCCTGTACATCCATGTCACCCTGGTTCCCTACATCCACACCGCCGACGAGCTCAAGACCAAGCCCAGCCAGCACAGCGTCATGAAGCTTCGGGAAATCGGCATCCAGCCCGACGTTCTGCTCTGCCGGTGCGACCGCCCGCTGCCCGCCGAGATCAAGTCCAAGCTCGCCCTGTTTTGCAACGTCGCGGAAGAGGCCATCGTCAATGCCCGCGACGTGGGCTCCATCTACGAGGTGCCGCTGGCCTTTCACGACGAGGGGCTGGACGGCATCCTGACGCGGAAACTGGCGATCCGGACCCCCTCTCCCGAGTTGGAAGATTGGCGGGCCATCGTGGAAGTCCTCCGGAAGCCCGAAACCCAAACCACCATCGCCATTGTCGGCAAATACGTGGATCTCAAGGAGTCCTACAAAAGCCTGAGCGAAGCGCTGACTCACGGGGGGATCGGGAACCTCGCCCGCGTGGACCTGGAATGGGTGGACGCCGAGGAAATCGAGGCCGGCGGGCCCGAGACGCTGCTCCGGGACGTACACGGCATCCTGGTGCCCGGCGGATTCGGCGCCCGGGGCGTGGAAGGGAAGATCCAAGCCATCCGGTATGCCCGGGAGCGGAAGGTCCCCTTCTTCGGCATCTGCCTGGGGATGCAATGCGCCGTCATCGAGTTCGCCCGCAACGTTTGCCGGATGGAAGGGGCCAACAGCACGGAATTCAATCCGGGGTCGCCGCATCCGGTGATCGACCTGATGCCCGACCAGCAGGCCGACGGGGACAAGGGCGGCACGATGCGGCTCGGCGCCTATCCCTGCGAGATCGGCGAGGGGACGATGGCCCGGGACATCTACGGAAACCCCGCTGTGCGGGAGCGGCACCGCCACCGCTATGAGGTCAACAACGAATGGAGAGAGCGGCTGGAGGAGTTCGGTCTGGTCCTGAGCGGACTTTCTCCCGACGGCCGCCTGGTGGAGATCATCGAGCTCCCGCCGCATCAACACCCGTGGTACCTGGCGGGGCAGTTCCACCCGGAGTTCCAATCCTCCCCCCGTGCGCCCCACCCCCTGTTCCAATCCTTCGTCAGCGCCGCCTTAAGAGCCAAGGGCGAGCTCTTTTCTTAAAGCGGTCAGGGTTGAGGGAAAGGACCAAATCCTGGGGGACATTTTGAAAACTGTCCCCCAGACCCCCTCGAAAACTTTTGGCGGCCAAGCCTTTGGCTTGGCCTTACCCGCGCTTGGAGGTGAAATGGTTTCATCTTGTCTGCTTGGCGCGGCCAGAGAACCGGGATCGATTAAATCAGCGGGTGGATAAGGAGGTTCGTTGACCTCCGCACCTGTCCTTGCTTCTGCGATGGATTGCCGCCCCTGAAGGGGCGGCAATCCATCGCAAACCGAAAGTTTTCGAGTGGGGATTGGGGGGACTGTTTTCAAAATTCCCCCCAAGGTTTTCACATCATGAATCTTTTCAAAGCCTTTGACGTACCTCCAAAGTCCTCCGTCGCCATCGTGGGCGCGGGGGGGAAAACGACCCTCCTCTACCGTCTGGCGCGGGAGATGGCCCCCGAGGCGGCGAAGGCGGGCGGAATCGTCCTCATCACAACGACCACGAAGATCTTCCGGCCCACACAGGAAGAGGCCGAAGCCGTCATTGTGTCCGCCGGCCTGGAGGAAGCCCGGAAGCGAATCCGAAAGGCCGCCCGCAAGGACGTCCGCGTCGTCCTGGCGACTGGGTCGCATGCCGATTCCCGTTACGGCCGGGACAAGCTCGACGGAATCCCGCCGGCCTGGGCGGGGCCCCTCATTGAAATGGGCGAGGTGGCGTGGCTGCTGGTCGAGGCGGACGGCGCCCAGAGGCGGCCCCTCAAGGCCCCGGGGGAGGGCGAGCCCGTGTGGCCCCGTCCCGTCCATTTGGCGATCGGCGTTCTCGGCCTCTCCGCCCTCGGCCGGCCCCTGGACCGGGAGTCGGTCTTCCGGCCCGAACGGGCGGCTTCCGTGACGGGGCTCGCCGAAGGGGAGGCCATCGGGCTGGACGCCTATGGCGCGCTCCTGGCCCGGCCGGACGGCATCTTCCGGGGATGCCCGGAAGGGGCCCGGCTGATTGGGGTTCTCAATCAGTCGGATGAATGCGGCCGGGTTGTACCCGCCGGGGAGATTCGTTATATACTAGACAGCAAAAATCTCGTTCAACTGGAGTCGGTTTTTTCCGGGAGCCGGGAGCGGGACGAGATTCAAAGGGTGTAGGTCGGATGAGCGCGGCCGAAAATATTGTATGGTGCCGGGCGCGAATCCGGCCGGACTCGACGGAGCATCCGAAACCCGCCGCGTGAGGCGCGCGCACGGCCCATCGGGCCTGAGGGCGACCCGGACGCGGGGGGAAGGAAAGCGGAGGGAAGCATGGTCGACATCTACAAAGAGATCCAGGAGATTCGGGACAAAGGAGAGGACGGCGCCGTCGCCTCCGTGGTCGCGCGAAAGGGCTCCGCCCCGATGAGCGCCGACGCCAAGATGATCATCTACAAGGACGGCTCCATGAAGGGGACGGTCGGGGGCGGCTGTTTGGAAGCGGATGTCTGGGCCGAGGCCAAGCGGGTGTTGCGCAAAGGCGGCGCGGCCAAGATGAGTTTCGACCTCACCGAGGCCGAGGCCGGAGAAAGCGGCCACATCTGCGGCGGCATCGTGGACATCCTGATCGAACCGCTCTCCAACTACCCCGCGGGCATCCTGTCCGAGGTTGTCCGCATCCGCGCGGAAGGCGGCCGGGCCGTTCTGGCCAGCGTGATCAGCCGGAGCGACGGGGAAGCGCCCGGCCCCGACGACCGGATGCTCATCTACAGAAACGGAAGCTCCCTGGGCGTCATCGAGGGCGTCGAAGCCGAAGTTGTCCGGTTCGCCGCCGAGGTCCTTCACAACGAGAGGCCGGACAACAAGACGTTCACCCCCCCCGGCTCGGACGTGGCGCTCGAGGTGTTCTTCGAGCCGATCATCACCCGGCCCACGGTGTACATCTTCGGCGGCGGGCACATCTCCAAGCACATCGCGAAGGTGGCGGACGTCGCCGGGTTCCGCCTGATCATTGTCGAAGACCGCGAGTCGTACGCCAACAAGGAGCGCTTCCCCGAGGCCGAGGAGTTCGTCCTCGTCGAGGACTTCGAGCACCTGGACGGCATGATGCCGGAGATCGAGCCGACGGACATGACGATCATCGTCACCCGGGGCCATCGGTACGACGAGGACATCCTGCGGTGGGCCTGGGACAAGCCCTTCCGGTACCTGGGGATGATCGGGAGCCGGACAAAGATCCTCGCGACGTATCGCAATCTCGAAGAGACAATGGGGGTTTCCCGGGAAGAGTTCATCCGGCGGGTCCGGGCGCCCATGGGCCTGGAGATCGGCGCGGACGTTCCCGGCGAGATCGCCGTTTCCATCGTCGCGGAGTTGCTGCTCGTCCGCAGGCAGAACCTCATCCGGGACCCGGAGCTTGCGGGCCGGCCGAAGAGCGCGGCCCTGATGAAGCTCGGCAAGAAGGGCCGGCAGGTGGGCGTCTGAATCGGGGAACTGATTTTTCCCCGCGCAGCTTGAGCGGATGGGAAAGCCGAAAACGAAGCTTGATTGGACCAACCTCCGAGGGCTCCTGAATGGGGCCCTCGGTCTTTTGTTGTCCACCTCCTGCGCCGCCTGCGGCGACGGGATTGGGACAACCGTCCAGGCGTCCGCCGCCGCCTCCAGGGTGTGCGCCGGATGCTGGGACTCGATCACCCTCCCTCGACCGCCCATTTGCCCCCGCTGCGGCGCGCCCTTCTCTTCCGAATTCGCCCTCACGGATTCGCCCGGCCACGTTTGCGGAAAATGCCGCGACGCGCCGCCCGCTTTCGCCTCCGCCCGCGCGGCCGGCCTGTACGAGGGGGCGCTGCGGGAGATCATCCACGCCTACAAATACGACGGGGTCAGCGGCCTGTCGGCGACGCTGGGCAAGTGGATGGCCGGGTATTTCCGGGACCGTTTTCCGGACGAGGTTTTCGACGTCATCACGCACGTCCCCACCCACCCGAAACGGTTTCGCGAGCGCGGCTTCGATCAAGCCTGGTTCCTGACGCGCGTCCTGGGGAGGGCCTCGGGGATTCCGGCGCGGCCGAACCTCCTGGACCGCGCGAAGTGGGACGCCCCCCAGTTCGAGCTCACCGAGGTCCAGCGGCGGGAAAACGTCCACGGCGCCTTCATCGTCCGGAAACCCCGCGAGGCGGAGGGCCGGCGGATTCTCCTGGTGGACGACATCCTGACCACCGGCGCCACCGCCGCCGCCTGCGCCAAAGTTCTGAAACGGGCCGGGTCGGAATCGGTCCACGTCTACACCCTTGCGCGGACGGCTTGAGGCGTTGCGAGGGGGGGGCCATTCGGATTGCGCCTCAAATTGCGACACGCCCCCCCCACCCCCACGCCGGACGCCGTGATGTACTCCCGCGTTTGTCCGGCCAATTGCCGAGCGGGGTCCCCGGCCGGACCCCACGGAAAGGGGGTGAGCGGAAATTGGGGTACTGGTTTGAATTCTGGTACATGTTCCCCATCGCCATCGGCTTCTGACTACTGGCCTGAATCTCCAGTATGGAGGGAGCCGTGTTGTTCACCCCATTCTTCATCCTCGTGCTGCCGCTCATCAGCGGAAAGTCGATCCCGCCGGTCGAGGCCATCTACCCGGGCCTGCTGATCGAGGTCTGCGGGTTCGGCAGCGCCACGCTGGGCTACCACCGCCAGAAGGTGATCGATTACCGGGCGTCGGGGTACGCCATGCTGTGGGCCGTGCCCTTCGCGGTCGGGGTGTCTCTGTTCGCCTACAAGGCGCCGGAGGGCTGGCTGCTCTTCATCCTGGGCCAGAAGATGCCCGCCCGCGTCTCGGTGGCCTCGGGGGTTCCCGTAGTGATGGCGACGGTGACGGCGGCGGTGCTCGCGCGGATCGTCGTCACGGGAACCGGGATGGCGGATTTCAGCGTGCCCTGGAACATCGCGGCGATGTGCATCCCGGCGGTCCTCATCGGCGGGCAGATCGCGCCCCTCATCAACCGCTACCTGAACCCCAACCGCATCAAGCGGATCCTGTTTGTCCTGTTCTGCGTCGTGGGGTTGATCCTCATCTTTCGGGGTCTTTTTTAGAATCAAGAACCCCGGGGGGCTGCTTCCTTCGGCGCCGGGCCGGATGGCCTTCCGGATTCTCCCGATCCGGGTTAAATGCCTTATTTTCAGGACCTTTCAAACATTCATCCCCTTGATTTCATTGCTTTTCCGCCTTTGGCTTTGTATCGTACTTTTTTATTGATCGACGCCCTTCGGCGGGGAAAAAGTCACCGCTCATCCCATCGAACCCCCAAGAAACCGACAAACCGCCCAGCGTCTCCGCCGCCACCCTTGGCCATCTTGACTGTCACGTTCATCCTCCTCCCGCTTCGGAAATCGAATTTTCCCCTTGCATATAAGCGAAAACGATGCGAATGTAATTGAAACTCCGGTCGCGGGTCAGTTTGATTTTCTCGGGCGCAAGTTTCCCTGGAAAATCCGGTCAAGGCATGCGAGGTTAATTGTATGCCTGAGGGGACAAGAAAGAACCGCCCTACCGACCTGAACAAGCTTGCGGCCGGCATAGCCCATGCGACTACCGAGGGCGAGCCGGAAGTGCGGCCAGAGGATGAGGGGAAGAACCCCCACGCGGTGGCACTCGGTCGACTCGGTGGGTTGAAGGGCGGCAAGGCGAGGGCAAAGAAACTCACCAAGAAACAGCGGAGTGAGATTATAGTGCTCCCCTTTAAGAGTGGATTTGAAATAAGGGAGAATTGGGGCTGACCGGGAGAGGAGGTCAGCCATGAAGCGGAGACAGTGGGACGGAAGAACCAAGGCCAAGCGCGCCTTGCGCGAGATCATGCATGCCGACACACGCGCGCAGGCGGTCGAAGGGATCGAGCGCTTC
>JASLXW010000229.1 GCA_030740135.1 Nitrospinota bacterium | reverse complement strand
TTTCGTCCGCGCGAATGTCCATGAGCAACCTCTTTGGCGAAGCCTCTCCCGAGGAGACGTCCCGCTCTCTCTACACGGGTTAAGACCGGCCCGCGAGCCTCTCCCGCAGCGACTCCAAATGGTTCCTGACGCTGCCGTCCCAAGTGGCGCTCCCGACCCGGGCCTTGAGCCCGCCCAGAAGCGTGCTGTCCGTCTCGACCTCCAGGACCACCTCTTTTCCCGTCGCGGCGGAAAGCTGGTTCCGGAGGGCGGTTTCTTCTTCATCTGAAAGGGCGAAGGCGGAGCGGACCTGCGCACGAATGCGGTTGTTCAGCGCGTCCGCGAGCTCGCGGTACATCGCCGAGATGGGGGCGATATAACGAAGACGATCCTTCTCCAGCAACAACTGCAGGAACCGCCCGGACAGGTCGCTCGCCGAGGCCCGCGCGAGAAGCTCCCTCAGGATGCCCCGCTTGACATCCTTGACGATCCCCGGACTGAACATGAGGTTTCGCAGGTCCGCGCTCGATTCGAACAGGCCGGCCGTCTGGCCGATCTCCTCCCCCACGGCGTCCACGCGATCCCCTTTGGCCGCCAGCTCGATGAGCGCCTTGGCGTAGCGTCGGGCCACGCTTCCCCCGGTCAATTCATCTCTCCCACCTTGGCGATGTAATCTTTGATGAAGCGCCGCTGATCCTCGGGACCGAGCTCCCGCGCGAGCGCCTTTTCCGCCAAATCGAGGGCGAGCTGCGCCGCCCGGGCGCGAATCAGCTGCTCCGCTTTCTTGGTCTCCTGCTCGATGGTGAACCGGGCGTGCTCTAGGATGCGCTCGGCCGATTCGGCGCCCTCTTTCAGGAGCCGGGTCTTGAGGGCCTCCCGGTCGGCCTCGGCCTGGACCCGCATCTCCGCCAGCTCCTTGTCGAGATCGGCGGTCCGCTTCTCATATTCCTCGCGGAGACGCCCGGCCTCCGCGCGCGCCTCCTCGGCCTCCTTCATCGCCTTGACAATCCCCTCCCGGCGGCCTTCCATCGCCTTCCGGATCGGCTTCCGGAGGATGAAGTACAGAGCGAACAAGACGATCAGGAAGTTCAGGATGCGCGAGAACTCGAACCAGGAATCCCAGACGTTATGGAACTCGGTCACCGCGGCGAGGCTCAAGGCGGGCGAAAAAATCAACGTCAGCGCGGCAACCGGACCCGCCAGGAAAGCGGGACGACGGGATGGGCGATCAGACATTGATCTCCCTCCCGGCGAGGCGGCGGCCGATGACGCCAGCCAGATCCCGGACCCGGCCCTCAAGACCTTTTTCGGCCTCCCGGCTCTGGCCTTCGATGCTTGCCCGGGCCTCCTCGGTCATACGCTCGGCCTCGGCCCGCTTTTCATCCATGATCCGGCGGACCTCCGCGGAGATCTCCCTTTCCATCTCGAGGACCTGTTCCATGCCCTGATGCCGGGCCGCGGCGATGGCCTCTTCATAATCGGCCATGCGTTTTCCGGCTTCGGCGCGGTCGGCCGCGGCATCGTCCAGGTTCCCCTGGATCGTCCGATTCCGCTCGTCCATCCGGTTGAGGATCGGACGAAAGAGAAAACGGTTGAGCAAAAAGATCAGAAGAAGGAAGTTCAGCCACTGAACCAGGAATGAACCATCCGGGATAATCACTTGCGCACCCTCGCCCCGGGACGACCGGGAAGGATTCCCCGGGGCCGCGTTATCGCGGCGCCGGTCTCAAAACTGCTCGCGCGCCCGGCTTAGGCCCTGAGAAGATCTTTGATCCTCATCAGGGCGGAGACCGTCGAGCGCGCCATTTCGTCCAGCTTCAGCGTAATGAACCGGATCGTATCCTCCAGATTCGGAATAAGAACGTGCTCGAGGGCGTTGACGCGCCGTCTGGTCTTCTCAATCTCGTCGGCCAGCCGCTCGACCGTCTTCTCCAGCTCGGCCAGCCGGATCAGGTCGGGCAACAGGTCATCGAACCGCAGAACGGCCGCGTCCAGATCGGTCGCCGTTCCCTCGAACCCGTACGGGAAGAGGTTCCCCCGCCGCTCGGCCCGGAACTTCGCCATCCGGACGCTCATGAGGTTCACTTCCTCGATCCGGACTTCCAACTCCGACGCCGGGACGGCCAGGGCGGCGTCCAGGGCTTCGGGCGGCATGCTTCCGAACGCCCGTCGCGCCTGAGCGTAGGCGGGCGCCAAACGGGCCTCAACGCCCCGCCTCAGGTCCCGCACCTGGCGGACAACTGAGATGAACTCCCGGATGAGGGCGTCCAGCTTGTCCTTGAGAAGCTTATGCCCCCGTCGCGCCACGGCGAGACGACGCCGCAACCCCAGGAGCTCCATCCGGTTGGGGCTAACGTTCAGGATCATCGGCTACCCGGGCATCCGGGCGCGCCCACTCTTTTCCGCTTGTCCGCGAATGCCGGCCGCGGTCCGCCGGGACATCCCTTCCCCGGGCAAAGCGGAAACAATCTAACGAATGGCCGCGAACCCGTCAACCCCCTCCACTGATTTTGTGAAACATTTCACGTAGGCGAATCCGAGCCGCCCCAGGCGGCGATCAACCGCCCTCGGCGGGCGCGTCCTCGCTCGGCTTCAGGTATTTGTCCAGGAAACCTTCCCGGATCCGCTTGAGCTCGTTCCGCGGCAGGACGGAGAGCAGCTCCCAGCCCATGTCGAGGGTGTCCTCGATGCTGCGGTTTTCATCCTCTCCCTGCCGGACGTAGCGGTCTTCAAAGGCGGTCGAAAACTGGATGAACCGCTTGTCGGCCTCGCTCAGCGCCGACTCGCCCAGGATGACGGTCAGCTCTTCGGCGTCTTTCCCGCGGGCATAGGCGGCATAGAGCTGGTTCATGGTGTCGGCGTGGTCCTCGCGGGTCTTGCCGGGCCCGATCCCCTTGTCCTTCAGTCGGGACAGGGACGGCAGGACGTTGACGGGCGGATAGACACCCTGCCGGTGAAGCTCCCGGCTGAGGATGATCTGCCCTTCCGTGATGTACCCGGTCAGGTCGGGGATGGGATGGGTCTTGTCGTCCTCGAGCATGGAGAGGATGGGGATCTGCGTAATCGAGCCGGTCTTTCCCTCGATGCGCCCGGCGCGCTCGAGGAGGGAGGCCAGGTCGGTGTACAGGTAACCGGGGTAGCCCCGGCGGCCGGGGATCTCTTTTCGGGAGGCGGACACCTCGCGCAGGGCCTCGCAGTAGTTGGTCATGTCGGTCAGGATGACGAGGACGTGCATCCCGAGGTCGAAAGCCAGGTATTCGGCCGCCGTGAGCGCCAGCCGCGGGGTGATGATCCGCTCCACCGCCGGGTCGTTCGCCAGATTGACGAACAACACCGACCGGGCGATCGCCCCGGTCCGGTTGAAGTCGGAAATAAAATAATTCGCTTCCTCGAAGGTGATCCCCATGGCGCAGAAGACGATGGCGAAGCTCTCCCCCTCCCCCATGACCTTCGCCTGCCGGGCGATCTGCGCGGCCAGCCGCGCGTGGGGAAGACCCGCGCCCGAGAAGATTGGGAGCTTCTGACCGCGGACGAGGGTGTTGAGACCGTCGATGGTCGAGATCCCCGTCTGGATGAACTCGGCGGGATAATCCCGGGCGTAGGGATTGATGGGGTTTCCATTGATGTCGCGCCGCACCTCGGCCAGGACCGGGGGGCCGTCGTCGATGGGAGAACCGGCCCCCTGAAACACCCGCCCGAGGATGTCCGGGGACAGGGGCATCTGGATGGTGTTGCCCAGGAACCGGACGCGGGACTCGTTGAGGCCGAGCCCCGTCGTCCCCTCGAAGACCTGCACCAGCGCTTGTCCGCGGGCGGACATAAGGACCTGCCCCCGGCGGGTCTCCCCCCCCGGCAGGGCGATCTCGACGAGCTCCTGGTACTGGGCGTCCTGGACCTCCTCGACCATCATGAGGGGTCCGGTCAACTCCGAAATGTTCAGATACTCTTTCAGCATCGAATCCTTTCCTCGCGCCGGAAGGGCGTCTCTCAGCCCCCGCCCGCGGGCTGATCGATTCCGCGGATCTCCTCCGCAATCGCTTTATACGCCTCCGTGAACTCCTCTTCGGGCACATACTTGGCCCGCGCGATCCGCTCCCGGACGGGATCGTCCAGCAGCCCTTCCATCGGCTCTCCCGCTTCCAGGCGCCGCAGGCTCGAATCGTGCGCCTGCAGGATCAGCCGCAGCATCGACGCCTGCTTCCCCAATGAGGAGTACGTGTCCACGTCATCAAACGCGTTCTGATGGAGAAAGTCCTCCCGGATGGATCGGGCGGTCTCCAGGAGCAGCCGCTCTTCCTGCGAAAGGGCGTCAATCCCGATGAGCCGGACAATTTCCTGAAGCTCGGCCTCCTTCTGAAGGATCTCCATGGCTTGCCCCCGATCCACCAGAAACCCCTCGCCGATCTCCGCGGAAAAATAATCGGCCAACTGCTCCAGATAAAGGGAATAGCTCCTGAGCCAGCTGATGGCGGGGAAATGCCTCTGGTATGCCAGATCGGCCTCCAGGCTCCAGAAGACCGACACCGTCCGCAGCGTGCTTTGAACAACAGGCTCGGACAGGTCGCCTCCGGGAGGAGACACGGCGCCGATCACGGTGATGGTCCCCTCGCGCGCTTCGCTTCCCAGGCATTGAACACGGCCGGCCCGCTCGTAAAACGACGCCACCCGCGTTCCCAGGTAAGCGGGATAGCCCTCTTCGCCCGGCATCTCTTCCAGGCGGCCGGAGATCTCGCGCATCGCCTCCGCCCACCGGGAGGTCGAGTCGGCCATCAGCGCCACGTCGTAACCCATGTCGCGGAAATACTCGGCGATGGTGATCCCCGTATAGACGGACGCCTCTCTGGCCGCCACGGGCATGTTGGACGTGTTGGCGATGAGGACGGTCCGCTGCATCAGGGGAAGGCCCGTGTGGGGATCGGTGAGGTGAGGGAACTCCTTGAGGACATCGGTCATTTCGTTCCCGCGCTCGCCGCAGCCGACGAAAACGATGATCTCGGCGTTCGACCACTTGGAGAGCTGATGTTGGACCACTGTCTTGCCGCTTCCAAACGGCCCGGGGATGCAGGCCGCGCCGCCCTTGGCGACAGGGAAGAACGTGTCGATCACCCGCTGCCCCGAGATCAACGGCGCCGCCGGGGGGAGCTTGCGGGCGTACGGCCGTCCGGTGCGAACGGGCCATCGCTGCACCATGCCGATCTCGCGGCGATCGCCGCCCTCGCCCTCGATGACCGCCGCGGTCTCCTCGATCCGCAGGGCGCCCGACCGAATCTCCCCGACCCGGCCCAAGATGTCCGGGGGGACGAGAACCCGGTGCTCGATCGCCTCGGTCTCCTGGATCACGCCCAGGACATCGCCGGGGCCGACCCGTGCGCCCGCCTCCGTCCTCGGGATGAACTCCCACGCCTTCTCCCGGTCGAGGGCCGGCTCTTCCACGCCCCGGACAATGAAATCGCCCACTTGCTCGCGGATCAGATTCAGCGGCCGCTGGATCCCGTCGTAGATCGCGCCCATCAGGCCCGGACCCAACTCGACACTGAGCGGCAAACCGGTCGTGACCACCGGCTCGCCCGGCGAGACGCCGCCGGTCTCTTCATACACCTGGATCACCACCCGCCCCCTTTCCAGGCCGATGACCTCTCCCACCAGACGGCCTTCTCCCACCCGCACCACGTCATACATGTGGGCGTTGGGCAGGCCCTCGGCCGTCACGACCGGCCCGTTGACCCGGACGATGACGCCGGCCGCCTGTTCCCCTTCGCGCATCTCCATCTGGATGACGGTCTCCTCGATGTTCGCCGGACCCGGCCGATCAGGCCGTGTCTTCGACGCCCGCGGCGTCCGCCCGCAAGATCAGGCTGGACCCCAAGGCTTTCTCGACATTTCGCTTGAGGCGCTCGAAGGCCATCCCGCCGGCCGAGGTCGCCCCCGGAACGACGGCGACGGCCGGAAGGGCCTCCGCGCGGAGGACTGAGAGGCGGTCCGCCGCCCAGCGGGCGCATTCCTCCGTGATCAACAGGACGGAACAACCTTCTTCCACGGCGCGGCCCACCCCCTCCGCCGCCGACCGGGCGTCCTCCGCCTCCAGGACTTCCACGCCCAGGGGCCTGAAAGCCAGCGTCGAGACGCGGTCGCCCACGAACACCACCTTAGACATAGGATCTCCGGAGGTCCGCCAGGATGTCTTTGGTCTCCTCTCCTTGCGCCAGGCCGTCCAGGAGGCGCCGCACGTTCTTGACCTCCATCTCGATGCCGTGAAGGTAACCCACAAGCGGCTCGGGCCCGAAGGAGATGTACTTCCCCGCGTGAACGAGCTCGGTCAGGTGATCGTCCGCCAGCCGCTCCAGGCGGCGGCCGGCCTCCGCCTCGTCCTGCGTCTGCTGAAGCCCCTCCACCAAGTCCCCGAGAACCGTCGCCCCGAAAGAAGCGGCCCACGACGCGACCGACCCCGCGCCGGTCCCGCCGATCGCTTCCAGGAAAAGGGACTCGGACAGACCGCCGCCCGGCGCGAGCCATCCTCGGGCCTCTTGCCGATCCGCGCCCCGAAGCCGCGCGCGCAGGGCGACGCCGAGGTCAGCGGCGTGGCGGCTGAGATTCCCACTCGTGGCGTCCTGAGTGTCGATGTGATCAAGGGGCAGGTCATACGCACGCCACGTGTAGAGTCCGACGGATACATCATGACGATC
>JASLXW010000228.1 GCA_030740135.1 Nitrospinota bacterium | reverse complement strand
GCGGGGTCGGGTCGCGGCGCTCACCCATGCGGAGGGTTCGGATTTCAAACGGCCGGACCTCAACCCTTCCGGGCCTCGCTCCGAAGCCGGTGAATCCTCTTGTCGGCTATTGTTGTTTGACGAAGATGGGATTGGTTATCAGGTGGGCGGAGCGTGAGACCTGTGCGTCCAGTCGGTAGTATACGGTTTTTCCCTTGGGGGATTCGGTGTCGACGTGCCGCATCTGAAAGGGCGTCTTGCCCTTGAACGTCCGGATGACCTTTCCATTCCGGATGAGCTGGACCGCGAGGTCCCGGGCGCTGTCGTCGGAGGCCGAGACGCGGAACAGAATCTCGGGCAGGGCGCCGGTCGTCAGGGTCTCTCCGGACAAGGCCATCAGGTCCCGATCCCGCGCGATGACCTCAAAGCGGTCCAGGCGCAGCCGCGACGGGCCGTATCCCCGGACCACATACATCCTTCCTTCCTGAAAGGCCGTCAGGACTTCCATTTTGGAGCGTTTTTTTAGCAGGAACACGGTTTGGATGTCCGAAAGCCGTTTTCGCGAACGGATTTCTTTTTTGTTATGGAAATCGACCCCCCCATAGGCCCAGACGGGGGCCTTCCGCTTGTTTTGGATGTATTCCCCGAGGACCCGGTCCCATTGCCGGCCGGGTTTGCTGGCGACGAAGTTATCCTCATAAATGGCGTCGAATGCCGTATATCCCGTCGATTCAACCAGCACGTCGGGGTTGGGGTCCGTTTCCAGCGTCACGGGGCCGAGGTTCTGCTTTTTCAGGAGGGAGCCTTGATGCGCCCACAGGACGATCCCCCCCTTCTTGACGGCCGCGTTGATGAGGGCCTGGTAGGGCTCGATGCCCGGGTCTCCGCCGTAAGGATCGCTGGGGGGCTTCAGGACGGGGAGCTCGTTCACCGCGAGCGGAACGAACGCGACAAAGAGGAGGAACCCCAGGAACCGCCGGAATCTCCCCCGGAACATGAACAGGATGCCGATGAGGACGCCGAATCCGTAGATGGCCGAGAAGAGGTACGGCCAGACGGTCCGGGGAAACGCGGAGGCCCCCCTTTCCAGCAACAGGTCCGGCGAGACGCCTCCTGACACGGGAAGCGACAGGTAATCCTTCGGCCGGTTCAGCCCGAGGACGTGCATGTGCCGCCGCCAGTTGTGGGCGACCAGATTTTTCTGGAAGGGGTCGCCGGTGAAGTGGTAGTGGGCGGCCGCCTCGACGCCGGGGACGATCAAGACCTTCGGGCGCGCCCGATTCGCTTCCGCGACGGCCGCCAGGTATCGGCCCACGCCCGCCTGGAAGACCGAGCGTTTCTCCTGGTGGACGCGGAGAACGTTTTGAATCGGATAGACCCCCCACGACATCGAGAGCCGGGCGTGGTCGGTTAAGACGAGAATGTTGAGGCCGTCTTCCTCGGCCATTTTTGCCAGTTCGTCGACGGAGAATTCCCCCGAGCTGAAATTGGAGTGCACGTGCACCGCCGCGCGGTAGGGCCTCAGGGCCTGGGCCGCGGCTTGGCCGGAAGATCCGATGCCCGCGACGGCCAGGACGGCCGCGGCGAGGGGCGGGAAAAGCTTGAGGATTCGGCGCCCCCGTCGGATTCCCGGCGTCCGTCCGGGCGGACGGTCAGAAAATGAGATCGATGACAAAGCTTGGAACCCCGTAGAGCGTCAGGTAGAGGACCAGGATGAGATAGAGCAGGCAGAGCAGGAAAGTGAGTTTGCCGAGTCCGCGGGAGGGGTTTCGTCGGGCCATGGATTTAGCGCACGTTCGAAGGGTTGCCGGGTCGCGTGATTCGGACGCCCATTCGGGCGCGGACCGGAATGGATCGGCGGATGGTCATGGATGATTCCGCAAAGCGCTCGCCATCCACCGGATGAACGGGTCTGGCCCGGATGACGGCCCCGAGATTCGGAGAGCGGGACGATAGCAGCCTCCATGCGGGTCCCGAAGTTCCGGACGAATCCTTCGGGGTCTCGATCACCTGCGCGTATCTTAGCATCACCGCAATGGCGCGTCATCCGTTTTCTCCGGGGAATCCGCGGCTCGCCCCGCCCCGCGCCCGGGGGTGTGGCGTTTCAGCAGGATATCTGTTACTCTTGACGCGAATGGATTGGATGTCTTCGCGCTCACCTCCTCTTTTCCCTCCGGTATGTATACGGTTCCCGAACGCAAATTTCATGCCGTGCATCGATCCCGCGAAGCGGATTGTGCGGGTGAGCCCTTTTCCATCTGGACGGGGGTGATGAGACCGCGCCGCCTTTCGCTTGCAGAGGAAAGAACTCCATGACCCAAATTCGGACGGAGGGCGACCCCGGCGGGCGGATCGTCGTTGATGTCCTGGAACAGGGGGGGGTGAAGGAGACCCTCTCCGAGCTCCGGGTCGGCCTGCTCCTAACCCCCCGCGAGATTTCTTCGAAATTCTTTTACGACGACCGGGGCTCGGCCCTTTTCGAGCGGATCTGCGATCTGCCCGAGTATTACCCGACGCGCGTCGAGCGCGCCCTGTTGACCCGATTCGCGGATCGGATCGTGGACCGGAGCCGGGCGGACGTGCTGGTCGAGCTGGGCTCCGGATCCTCCGTGAAAACGCGTCTCCTGCTCGACGCCTTGGCGCGCGCGAATCGGCTTTCGGCGTATGTCCCCTTTGACGTGAATCAATCCTTTGTGCGGGAGGTCGCCGCCGACCTGACGGCCGGATATCCGGGCCTCCGGGTTCACGGCGTCGTGGGCGACTTCATGAAGCACCTGATGTACATCCCGGACGGAGGCAGGCGCTTGGTGATATTCCTGGGCGGGACGATCGGAAATATACAGCCGGGCCGGGCCGTGGCTTTTCTCTCGGAGGTGTCGGACCGGATGAGCGCCGGTGAGTTGCTTCTGCTGGGGACGGACCTGGCCAAGGACGTGGACCGCCTGGAGGCCGCCTACAATGACGCCCAAGGGGTTACGGCGGAGTTCAATCTGAACGCCCTCCGGGCGGTGAACGACCTCCTGGACGGCGACTTCGACCCGGAGGGTTTCGAACACCGGGCGTTCTACAATCGGGAGCGGGACTGGATCGAGATGCGCCTGCGCTCGAATCGGGAGCAGGTTGTCCGGTTGCCGGGAATCGAGATGGAAATCGCCTTCAAGCGCGGGGAGGAGATCCTGACCGAAATCAGCGTGAAATACGATCGGGCCAGGGTCGAGGCGTTGTTGAGAGAGAGCGGTTTTGAGATGGTCGAGTGGCTGACCGATCCGGAGAACCTGTTCGCCCTCAGCCTGGCGAAGAGGGTGTAGCGCCCTTTCCGCGCCGCACGTCAACCCATGAAATCGTACACGTCCTTTCCTTCCTGCGGCCGGGCGGCGACGGCCTCGACGGCGATCTTCCGCCCATCGCGAAGCCCGTTCACCTCCACCATGGAGATCGCGGGCGGGCTCTCCGAAAAGGCGGCTTCCAGGGCCTTGTCCACGTCTTTGGCGTCGCGCGGGTCCGTCAGGTAGATGGTGCACCGGAGGACGTGGGCCATCCGCTGGCCGTTCGCCGTCAGGACGCGTTCCAGATTCTCGAACGCGCGCGCGGTTTGTTCGGAGCACAGGGGGCTGACCACCTTACCCGACCCGTCCACGCCCGAGATGGCCCCGGTGAACGTGAATCCGTTGCATTCGACCGCGGCGGGGAAGGGGCCGTCGCCCACCTCGGCCCGCACCGGCCGCCGGGGGCCATGGACGTTCGCTTCAGACTTGTTCTCGGCCAAGGTCAGGACCCTCCCCACGACTTCGATTCGCTGAGCGTTTTCCTCCCGGGTTTCCGCCCCGGGACGATTCACGATGACCGACCGGGGACCCGCGCCCCCTCTTCGGTCAAACGGCCTTGGGAACCCCCTGAAGCCGCGGCGATCGCAGCCGCTCCGCAAGGTCCCGCGCCCACGCCATCTTTTCGGCGTCCATCCGGAGCCTCTCGGCGAAGGGGTCGTCGGTGGGTTTTGTGGCGTCGACGCCCAGTTTCGCCGTCACCCCCTGCTCGCTGGCGGAGGGGTCGAGAATGGCGCCGAGGGCGCCGGGGATGATCACCAGGTCCCGGTCGGCCTGAACCCGGGTCGTCATGGCCCAGATAACGTCTGAATCGTTAAAGACATCCACATCGTCGTCTACGATGACGACGAACTTCAGGTAGTGGTCCACGCCCAGGGCGATGGAGATGGCGTGCTTGGCCTCCCCGGGGCGGGTCTGGCGCATCGAGATGAAGGCCGTGAAGGCGGCGCACCCGGAATTGGGAATCTGGACGTCCTTCACGCCGGGGATGGATTTGCGCAGGGCGTTGCGGACTTCCATCTCCCGCAGGCAGCCCACCGTGGTGAGGTGGTCGCCGGCCATTCCGGAGGCGATGCTCTGGAACCAGGCGTCCTCGCGCATCGAGATGGCGTTGACCTGGAAGACGTTCTCCGTGCTTCGGGCGGAAAAATATCCCGTGAACTCGCCGAACGGCCCCTCGGTTTCCCGCGCGCCCGCGAGGAATTCCCCCTCGATGACAATCTCGCTCCAGGCGGGCACGTGGAGATCGAGGGTGGCGCATTTTGCGATCTCCATCGGCTCGCCGAACAGTCCGCCGACGGCCTGGAACTTGCTGATCTCCGGCGGCGGGTAGGACAGGGAGCCCATCGCGACGACGGGGTGAAGGCCCAGGCAGACGGCCGCCGGCATGTTTTCGCCCCGTTCTTCGTACAGGCGCAGGTACTCGAACATCCGCCTGCGCGAGTGGAGGCTGCAACCCATCTTTCTCGGCCCCTTGACCTGAAAGCGGTGGTAACCCTCCGTCACGACGCCCGTGTCCGGGTGTTGGGCCACCAGCATGCCGGCGGTGAGGTAGGGTCCGGCGTCTCCGGGGAAGTACGTGGGGATCGGGAGCCGGGCCAGGTCGGCGTCTTCGCCCGTGAGGACGACTTGGCGGAACGGCGGGTCCTCGACCAACGCCGGGTCGATGTATTCCTTAAGCCGGCCGGAAAATTCTTCGGCCAAGCGGTGCTCGGGCGTCTCGAGGGCCTTGGCCAGGGAGCGGCGTCCGGCCACAAGATTGCAGATTATGGGAACTTGATGGCCCTTGATGTTGTCAAAGAAAAGGATAGGAGATTGCCCTCTCCGTTCATATTCGAGGACCAGGGCCATGATGTCGAATTCCAGGTCGACCGGCTCAGAGACCCGAATCAACTCCTCGGGGAATTCCTGTTCAAACGCCTGGATGAAGCTCCGAAGATCCTGGTTCATGGTTTCTCCTTCCCGCCGGCGCGGCGGGCGGCCTCGGGTCTGCCGGGTCAGGGGCCCGAAACGTATCGGGCGCAAGGGCGCTCGTTGGCCCTGACCGTAAATCTCAGGTGCGCGGTGGACAATTTGGACACATATCTTATCAAATCGGCAAATGAAGGGCACATTTTTGGGAAATGCGGTCCGGGGGTGGACGGGAGCGGATCCCGAACCCCTTGGTTTCAACGGCGAAGCGGGAGTCCTGGTAAAATTCCCAGGTCTGTGGGCGCTCTCGTTTCCGGCGGTCTGTCCCTCGGGTGGGTTGACCCTCGGGTCGATGGGCCCTCGGGTCGGTTCTTTGACCCCGGGGTCGGGAAAAATCTCGGAAGGAGTGGATGGATGTCTCGGAGAGTCGGGTTCCTGATGAAGTTTCGAAAGATGATGAGTTTGCTGGTTTTGACGGTTTTGGGGGTCGCCGGGCCGGTTTCTCCGGTGGCCGATGCGCAGGAGATCAAGTGCCGGGCGCCCGGGTCGGAGTCCGCCCGGGCCATCGCCGCCAAGATCAGCACGAAAACCCTTGCGTCCATCGTGAAGGCGAGCGGCTCCTTCGAGACCAAGGTGCAGCGCATCCGGAATGTCTCGCCCAAGGGGGCGAACTTCGACATCATCGCCTTCCGGCTGTGCGAGGCCGCGCAGAACAGGCTCATCACGCGCGAGTTTTATCAAAAATACCTTCTCACAAGCCTTCGCCCCGTCGGGACGGTCGCCGAGAAGTGGAACCTGAGCGGGGACGTTTACGTCAAAGGCAATCGGACCGACCGCCTGGCGAACGCGGAAGTGGAGCTGGGCTTTGAGCCGCCCCGGGTGACCTCCACCACGCTCGACGGCACCTTCAGCTTCGCCATGCGGGAAGAGGACGCGGGCAAGGCCGTGGTCGTCCGGGTCAGAAAGCCCGGCTACCGGATATTCGTCAGCCGGGTGATTCTGAAACCCAACATGGCATCCCTCGGGGTCGCCATGAGACCCCTCAAGGACACGTTCGTGTTCATCGGAAAGGTGACCAACAGCGAGGGGGCCCGTCCGCTGTCGGGCGCTCGGGTGACGCTCGGCACCGATCCCCCGTCCGACGTCCGGACGAAGTCCGACGGACGCTTCCGCTTCGACGTGGGCCGCGACAGTCTCGAACAGTTCGTGAGCCTGCGGGTGGAGCGAAACGGCTACCGGTCCTATGTGAAAGACATCCGTTTGGTCGAGAAGATGAAGAAGCCCGTGACCGTGATGCTCGAGCGCACCACCTTCCGTGTGCGGGGGTCCATTCGGGACAAAGAGACGCAGGCGCCCCTGGAAGGCGTTCGGATCACCCTCAGGACGGAACCGGTTACGCGGGCGTCCACGGGCAGCGACGGGAAGTTCAACCTTCGGGTCCCGATGAAATACGACGGCGAGTTCACCGTTTTCCGGGCCGAGAAGCCGGGTTTCAAGACGTACACGGTGGACGTCGAGCTCGAAAAAG
>JASLXW010000227.1 GCA_030740135.1 Nitrospinota bacterium | reverse complement strand
CCGGTGGAGATTCATCGCCGCCCTCGGAATGACAGATTGGGGCATTTCAGACCCCTCAGAATCGTTTTTCCGAAACCCGCTAGGAGCGGGAGGCCCCGCCCTGAATCCGCTTTGCCGCACCCCATATGACCGGAAAGAGCCGCCATCATAACGCGATCGGGAGGGAGAGAGAAGGGAGAATTGGATTCTGCGCGTGGAGGAATGGCGTCCGCCCGGCGGGAAAACCTGCCCCGCGTTCGAGCCGGACGGGCGGATCGGGGGCTCCGGTTACACCTCCTTCGCCAGCGCCGCTGCGGCTTCCAGGTCCTCGAGCGTGTTGCAGTTCATGAAGGAGAGGAGCTTCGGGTCATAGGCGGCCGCCTCCCCGGGCTCGACCCTGCGGGTCCGGACCTGGTCGAAAATCCCCCTGATGGCCAGGCGGTCTTCTTCGATCAGTTTCTCCATGGGGGCGACGCAGGCCTGCCCGTAAATGGCGTGGAGGGGCTCGCGCCCGTGGTTTGAGAAAGGAAGCACCAGGTCGAACTCCGTTCTCAGGTCCGCCAGGAACCGGATGAGAGACTCATTCAGAAAGGGCATGTCGCACGACGCGCAAAAGACGTGCGGCGTTTCCGCTTTCAGCAGACCGGTGTAGATCCCCACCAACGAGGCCCGGTCCGGGTGGACGTCCCGATAGACCGGGAAGCCGAGCTCCCGGTACAGGCTCGGATCGTTGGTGACAATGATGTTTCGGCTGAACAGCCGGCGGAAGACGCGGGCGACCCGTTCGATGAGCGGGACGCCGTCCACCTCCAGAAGGGCCTTGTCGGTCCCCATCCTGCGGCTCTTGCCGCCCGCGAGGATGAGGCCCGTGACATCTTCGTACAAGCCCCGGCGTGAGGTCATCGGCGGGCGGGCCTTCTTCCGAGGGGAGGGCTCAGTCCCGGAGCGCCGCGGGATTGTATTGCATCCGGATGGACTTCGCCGCGAACGAGCCGCTCCCCAGGTCTTCGAAGATTCGGCAGTTGACCAGGTCTTTCCCGTAGATGTGGATGGTGATGGCCGTCCGGTCGCTCACGTTCTCGATCTTGTGAAACTCAAACGGCGGGATCAACCTTCCCGTGTCCCCGATGCGGGATTCGAACCGTCCCGATTGCCGGAGTCGGAATGTCTCCGCCGGGCTTCCATCCTCCACCGGGTCGTACTGGGTGATCTGGATGGATCCTTCCAGGACCCCCTCGACGCACCAGATCCCGGAGTGGTCGCGGACGGGGGTCCCCTGTCCAGGCCGCCACACCATGGCGACGACGACGAACCCGAGCTCGGGGTCGCGGTAGATCAGGTTTCGGGCGTAGGTGTCGGGGTTGGGCGCGCGGTGTTCGGGGGGGGGGCCACCCGCCGTCTTTCAGAAGCCTCGGCAGGGCCCCTTCGACAACCGCTGTGGATTCCTCATCGCCGCCGGAGGACCTCAGGCCGAGGGCGACTTCTTCGACAAACTCGCCGAAGACCACAGCGGAGATTGTACATGCGGGGGTGCAGTCGGGTTCGTTCATGCCTCGCCGTCTCCTCGCGGGTTGGGAGATTGCCGGGACTCCGGGATTCGGCCCGCTTCATGCGTAAAGTTAGAGCAAATCACTTGCCAACCGGCCTGATCATACACTTTCGGCGGTAATTCAGGGATCGGTCGTTTTCGCTTTTTATTTCACCGTTCCCACGCATGGGATCGCAATGCAAAGAACTTCCTTAAAAGGCAAACCGCCGCGGCCGGGTCTCGACCTTCGTCTCCCGAAGCTCCTGAATCACCTTGACGATGTTCGCGACGATCGTTTCGTGAAAGACCTTTCCTTTCTCGGCCGTGCAGTGGCCCGGGTCGCCGAACGCGCCGGTCGGCAGGGTCGCCTCCCGGAAGGACTCGGGCGTCTTGGCGAAGTGGACCCGGTTGCCGACGACGTAGTGGTCCGAGAAGTGGAATTCCCGCTGTTCCCACACACAGGCTTGGGTCTTGCTCATGTCGCACAGGTGCGGGTGCAGATGGAGCATCTGGGAGCATTCATGCTGGGAGGCGTGCCCCATGCCGCCGGGCGCTCCGGCCATCAGCTCCCGGGAGACGGCGTCCCCGATGTCCCAGGGGTCCACGACGACGGCGGCCGCGTTCGTCTCGTTCGCCAGCTTGTTGGCGGCGATGTGCATGGGCGGCAGGTTGGCCTGGGCGTTCCCGTTGACGATGACGATCTTCTTGAATCCGTGGTAGAGGAGGCTCACGCCCACTTCGAAGACCAGGTCGGTGAACGTCTCGGGCTTGAGGGTGACCGTCCCCGGGTAGCCCATGTGGTGGGTCGCCCAGCCGTACCAAAGCGGCGCGGCGCACAGGACGCCGGCCGCCCGGGCGGCGTCCTCGGCGAACCCGATGGCCGTGTAAGAGTCGGTCCCCAGGGGCATGTGGTGCGCATGCTGCTCGACGCTGCCTACGGGCAGGAGGATGATGTCGTCGCGCTTCAGGTAGGCCTCTACTTCCGGCCAGGTGATTTCCTGGAGAATCCAAGGTCTTTTCTCGGGCATGGAAGGTTCCTTTCATGGAAACGGCGAAGTCAGGGGCTCCGATTCCGCGCGCCGTCCACATGCTCATTCAACAAATCATCAATCCCCGTTCCGGCCCCCCCGCAGCCCCTCGACGATCTTCTCCGGCGTGATCGGAAGGCGGCGGATACGGACCCCGGTGGCGTTGTGCACGGCGTTGGCCACGGCGGCGGGGGTGGGGTTGATGGCCGTCTCGGCCAGCCCTTTCGCGCCGAACGGGCCCACCGGATCGATGGTCTCCACCCAAATGGAATCCACGTCAAACGCGTCCATAGAGGTCGGCAGCAGGTAGCCCTCGAAGTTGTTGTTGATGATCTTCCCGGTTCCGTCCTTGACCAGCTCCTCCAACACGGCGTATGCGGCCCCCTGGGCCGCGCCCCCTTCGACCTGGCCCTCGGCGCCCAGAAGGTTTATGACCTTGCCCGGGTCATGGGCGGCGACGACGCGGTTGATTTTCACCTCTCCGGTCTCCAGGTCCACGTTCACGTCGGCCGCGTGGACGGAGAAGGAGTACGTCGTCGAGGCGTTTCCGTATTTGTCGTTGGGATCGAGGATGTCCCCCCCCGCCTGGAACCGGCCCATCGCGGAGATGGCCGCCTCGCCGGTGGAGCGGACGACCTCCCCGACGGACAGGGACCGGGCCGGGGCGCCCCGGACGGAGAGGCTCCGGCCGTCGATCTCGATCTCCTCCGGGCGTGCCTCGAGGGCCTGGGCCGCGGCCTCCAGGAGCGCCCCCCGGGCGTTGGCGGCGGCGTCGCGCGTGGCCGCCCCGCCCATGAGGGTGATCCGGCTGGCGAAGGCCCCCAGGCCGAATGGGACCATCGAGGTGTCGTGGGACGAGGCGACCATGTCTTCGTAGGGCAGGCCGAGCTCTTCGGCGGCGACGAGGGCCATGACCGTTGTCCCGCCCTCCCCCAGGTCGCACTCGCCCGAGCGGATCTCCACCTTGCCATCCTCGCGGATCAGGATCTCGGTCTCGGAGGGGTCCTCGTCCTTGTCCACGAGGGAGGCGCTGAACCCCCGGTTCCCCGTCACGTGGATGCAGCAGGCCAGCCCCACGCCCCGGCCGGGCCCGCGCCGGGTCCGGATCTCTTTCCATTGGATCGCCTCGGCCGCTTCCTTCAGGCAATCGGAGATCCCGCAGCTGATGATCTTCCATCCGTGGATGGAGGTGTCCCCGGTGTGGGTGAGGTTTTTCAGCCGCAGGTCCACCGGGTCCATGCCGAGGGCCTCGGCCACATGGTCCAGGTGGCTCTCCCAGGCGAAGGTGGCCTGGAGGTTCCCGAACCCCCGCATCTGGCCGGTGGGCTCGGTGTTGGTGTAGGCGAGCTTGGCGTCGATCCGCACGGCCGGCGTGCGGTAGAGGGAATCCGTCCGCAGGGCGAGGGAGCTCATGATCTGCGGGGAGAGGCTGCAATACCCCCCGTTGTCGGCGACGCCCCGGACCTTCTTGCCAAGAAGCTCCCCCTCTCGGGTGAAGGCCGATTGGATATCCAGGATGGCCGGCATCCGGGGCCGCATACTGATGAGGTCTTCTTCCAGCGTCAGGACGGAGCGGACGGGCGCGCCCGCCTCGCGGCTCAGGAGGGAGACCAGAAGGGCCAGCTTCACATCCAGCTTTCCGCCGAAGGCGCCGCCCGGGCGGGTCTGGATGACCGTGATGTCGTCCAGGGGGATGCCCATGGGCCGCGAGAGCAGATAGGGCCGAATGGCGTAAATGGACTGAAGGCAGCCCCACACCTTGAGCCTGCCGTTCTCGAAGGCGCCGATGGCGCCGGTCGGCTCCAGATAGGCTTGGTGGGTGAGGTGGGTGCGGTAGCGCTCTTCGAAAACCTTGTCCGCGCGCTGAAACGCCCCGTCCACGTCGCCGCGCTCGATCTCGAAGGCATAGGCCACGTTGCCCGGCTTGTCCTCGTGGACGAGGGGGGCCCCCGCCTCGAGGGCCTCCAGGGGGTCGGTGACGAAGGGGATCTCCTCGTAATCGACGGCGATCTTGGACAGGGCCTCCTCGAGGGCGTCCTCCGACTCGGCGGCGACGCCGGCGACCTCGTCTCCCACGTAGCGGACTTTGTCAACGGCGAATGGGGTCTCGTCCAGGGTGGAGATGCCGAACTTGGGCTGGGGGGAGCTCCGGCCGGTCAGGATGGCCCGAACCCCGGGGACTTTTTCGGCCGCCGAGGCGTCGATGTTCAGGATCCGGGCGTGGGGATGGGGGCTGCGGAGCATCCTTCCGTGGAGCATGCCCGGAAGGGTCATGTCCGCGATGTATTCGCCGTTTCCCGAGACCTTCTCCTTCGCGTCCACCATGGGGAGTTTTTTGCCGATGAAGGTGTGCTCGATGACCATGAATTCTGTTTCCTCAATTCAATTTGTTGAGTCTGGGCGCACGGTCGCGCGCCCCGGCGCGGCACATGCGCCGAAGACGGCGACGGCCCGGACGGGGGACCCGGTGCCTTCACGGATCTTGAGGGGAAGCCCGATGAACAGAAACCCCAGGCCCGCCACCGATTCCAGGTTGCAAAGATTTTCGGTGTTGGTCTTCTGATGATGCCGGCAGATGACGTGGCAGGGAAACGCCGGGTCCGCCGCGTTGTCGATGCTGGGCGCGTCCGTCCCGATATTGGCCGCCCCTTTTTCCACGTAAATGAACTCCGCCGCCTCCCGGCTCAGGCCGGCGTAGGCCGTCGAATATTCCGGATGGGGATAAGTCCTCTGATAATGCCCGAGGTGATACAGGACGGTTCCGCCCTCGGGGATCTCCAGGCCGGTCTTCTCCAGCGCCTCTTCGATTCGCTCCCGGGGGATGGAGGTGCGGGGAGCGGTGTCGGAGAGGTCGAGACAGATCGCCTCATTGTAGAAATAATCGAAGGGCATCCGGTCGATGGCGGGGGCCTCGGGCCGGGGGTCGATGTGGCTGATCGAATCCACGTGCGTCGGGCCGTGTTCGCAAAGCTGGATCACCTTCGCCGTGTAGCTCATCTCCCCGGTGAACCGCCCCGACGCGGCTGATTCTTCATGGGTCATGCAGGACCAGACCTTGGTTTCCGGATGCCCGACGAAGATGGGCTGCCCCTCGTATAGGTCCTGGGTGAGATCGACGATGCGGTGTCCCGGATAGGCCATGGATAGCTCCTTGGCGGTCCTCGATGAATCGGCCGGAGAACGTTAATCATCCTAGGGACGCACCGGGTGTCCTGTCAATCCGGCTCGGAGAGCTCGAAATCCGAGAGATGCGGACGCACACCGGGTGATCCGCATTGGAGACAGGGTGACGCGGGCGACGGGCCGGAACGACGAAGGCGCTGGCGGGGGCTGATTCCTTCGCCCGGCTGATTTCGCTGTGGTACACTTCATCTCTTCCCGGCCGCTGAAAATCTCCGGATGGACCGGCGCATCGGGCGTCCGGACTTTGGATTCTTTTCCCCCGTTGACCGACCGAAGCCCATGGGATCGACCACAAAAATCTCGGCCGCGAAGAAGGTCCTTTTTTCCTGCGTCATTTTCCTTCTGTTCATCGCCCTGTTGGAAGGCTACGCTCGGGTCAAGACGTATCTCGACACCGGGAACGAAAAGTATCTCTACACAACCCCGTACAAGGCCCTGCGATTCGGTCTGGGGCCGCTGCCATACCGGGGAAGGGAGACGTCCGAATATAAAAGGACGGGCGTTTTCCGGATCGCCGCGTTGGGGGGGTCCACGACGTTCGGTTGGGGGATTGAATCAGATTCCGAAACGTGGCCCGCCCAGCTCGAAACCATCCTGTGGCGGAAGGTCGGGAAGTCCCGGGTTGAGGTCATCAATTTTGGGGAGCCTCACGCGACTTCTGAAATCGTGCTCAATCGGCGATTTCCGGCGGCAAAGCGGTTCCGTCCTGATTTTTACATCATCTTCAGTGGGTACAACGACTACGATAAGGGCCTGAGAACGGTGCTCACGGAGAAAAAACGGGACTCACCCCGGACCGAGAGAGCCTCGACGCCAAAACGGACCGGACTGGAGCCAAACGCGCAGCCCAGGGCGCTGCCTCGGCCTGAAATCGAAAACCGCCCGGCGGAATCCGAACCCAGTCTTTCCAGGCGCGGGGACCTGATCGAGCACGTTACGCTTTTCATCTTGAACTATAGCGTCTTCGCCCACCGCCTCCGAGAATTTATTGCGAAGGTCTGGTACAAAGACATCGAATATTTCTACA
>JASLXW010000226.1 GCA_030740135.1 Nitrospinota bacterium | reverse complement strand
GCGGTGCGATGCCGGCTCGCCCTTCTATCGCGAGAAGTTCCGAGCGGCCGGGTTCGAGCCGGGGGACCTCCGGAGCCTGGACGACCTCGCGAGCCTCCCCATCGTCTACAAGCAGGAGCTCCGCGACGAGCAGGCCGCCCATCCCCCCTTCGGCCGCTACGTGATCGCCCCCCTCTCCGAGGTCCGCGAGCTCCATCCCTCCACCGGCACAACGGGCCACCCCGTCCACACCCTCTGGACGTTCAACGACGCCCGAATCATCGCCCGCTTCACCGCGCGGCTGCTTTATCAGGCCGGGACGCGGCCGGGGGACATCATCCAGAACGCATTCAGCTATGGTCTGTGGATCGCCGGCCTGGCGGTCCACTACGCGGCCGACCTTCTCCGGTGCTTCGTGATCCCCATCGGGGCCACCCTGACCGATCGGCAGATCTGGTATTTCCAAAACGCCGGCACGGCGGTCTTTCTGTCCACCCCCTCGTACTCCCTTCACATCGCCGAGCGCATGCGAGAGGAGAAGGTGGACCCGGCGTCCATCCCGCTCGGCATCGGGTTGTTCGGAGGAGAGGGCGGGACGGAGACCGAAGGGACGCGCGCGAAGATCGAGACGGGCCTGGGGATCGACGCCTTCGACATCTACGGCATCAGCGAGATCCACCCCACCTGCGCCGCCGAGTGCACGGCGAAGGCGGGCCTTCACTGGGCCGAGGACCATCACCTGATCGAGATCATAGACCCCGAGACCCTCCGTCCCGTATCAGAGGGGGAAACGGGGATCCTGGTCGTCACTCACCTGAGCCGGGAGGCTTCGCCGATGATCCGGTACTGGACCAACGACACCGCCCGGCTGGACTCCTCCCCCTGCGCCTGCGGCCGGACGCACGCCCGCTTGCCGGGCGGCATCCTGGGACGCCACGACGACCTGGTGGTCTATCGCGGCGCCAAGTTCTACCCCATCCAGGTGGAGAACGTCATCCGGGGGATGGAGGATCTGAGCGACGAGTTCCTTATCGTTCTCTCCACGGACAAGAAAACGGGCGCGGACGTATGCACCGTCGTGGCCGAACACCTTCAGGGGCAATCGGACCCGGCCGGCCTGCGCGAGAAGGTCCGCCGCCGGCTGCGGGAAGCGCTGCAAGTGACGCCGGACGTTGCGTTGAATCCTTTCGGCACGCTCGAACGGACCACCCATAAGGCCCAGCGACTCAGGGACGAACGGAGCTGAGAAGCCGGCCCTCCGACCCGGCGTCGCGGGTTTCATACACACGCAATCCCGGGCGGAGCGCGAAAAGGAGCGAAGAGCGATGGCGATTCGGACCGCGGAAGAATACCTGGCCGGGCTGCGGGACGGCCGAACGGTTTTCCAAGGCGGCGGGCGCGTGGAGGACGTCACCGCGCACCCCGTCCTGGGGATCTGCGCCGATCACGGCGCGACCATATTCCGCTTCGCCCATCGGGAGGACCTGCGCGACCTTTTCGTGGTCTCCGACGGCGAAGACGCCCCCTACAGCCGGTATTTCGCCTTCGCCCGGGACGCGGACGACCTCCTCCGAAGAACAGCGCTGATCGAGAAAACCACCGAAGAGGCCCGGAGCGTCCTGAACATCATCAAGGCCATCGGCTCGGACGCCCTGTTCGCCCTGACGGTGATCGCCCACCACCTGGACCGGGCGAAAGGGACGGACTACGCGCCGCGCGTCGCCGCGCAGCTCGACCGCTGCCGCGCCGGAGACCTCAGCCTCGCCGTGGCCCAAACGGACGTCAAGGGGGAGCGAAGCAAGCGTCCCCACCAGCAGGAGGACCCGGACCTTTACGTCCGGATTGTGGACCGCCGCAAGGACGGCATCGTCGTCCGGGGGGCGAAGGCCCACACCACGATGGGGCCGGTCGTGAACGAGATCATCGTCCTGCCGACCCGGGCCATGACCGAGGGGGACGCCGACTACGCCGTGGCCTTCGCCCTGCCCGTGGCGACCGACGGACTGAAATTGGTCTGCCGCTCCACCACGCATCGCGACCAGAGCGCCTTCGACTATCCCATCAGCCGACACCACATCGAGACCGAATCGGTGACCATCTTCGAGGACGTCTTCATCCCGTGGGAGCGGGTGTTCCTGTGCGGGGAGTGGGATTTCGCGGGCCCCCTGGCCGGCCTGTTCGCCCGCCTCCACCGCTTCACCGCCATCAGCTACAAGCCACCCACCGGAGACCTGTTCATCGGGGCGGCCCAGCTCATCGCCGAGGCCAACGGGGTGGGGGGAACCAGCCACATCCGCGAGAAGGTCGCCCGCCTCATCACGTACACCGAGATCATCCGGGCCTGCACCAAGGCCGCTGCCCTGGAGTGCGAGCGCATGGAGCCGGGGATCGCGGTCCCGAACTCCGTCTACCTGAACGTCGGCAAGCACTACTTCGCCAGCCACTTCCACGAGGCCAGCCGCGTCCTCCAGGACATCGCGGGCGGTCTGGTCATCACACAGCCCTCTGAAGCGGACTACCGGAACCCGGAGGTCCACGGGCTTTTGGAGAAGTACCTTCGGGGCGACCCCTCCGTTCCCACCGAAACGCGCCTGCAACTGTTCAATCTCATCAAGGACCTGACGGCCTCCGAATTCGGCGGATACAACTACGTCGTCACCCTCCACGGAGAAGGCTCCCTCGAAGCCCAGACCCTGACCACCTACCGGGACTACGATCTGGAACGGTGCAAGCAGCTGGTCCTGGACGCCCTCGAAGGGCCCTGAGCGGAACGAGCATGTTATAACTGACATAGATCATAGTCTTGCGCACACGGGGGCGGGAACATTCCCTCCATGACACTCCATCGGGTGAAACCAGTGAGGGGCGGCGCGGCGCCATCCGAACTTCACGGTCTATGGTTGAAGGGATTGGGGCGCGCCGAGAAGATCATGGCCCCCACAGGGGGCGGAAGGAGGCGAAGATGACCGAAGAGTACGGCTTGTCGTATCCCACAACGCCTGTGGACTGGATCCAGGGGATCAACATGGACAGGCTTCGCGACGGGAGGCTGGCCCGGGCCAAGGAGCAGCTCTTCGAGGTCTCGAAGTTCGGGGCCTTTCTCTCCCTCAACGAATGGAACACCCGGTACATCAGCAGCACGTACACGCCCCAGTGGACCACGCCGAGCTCCGGCCTCCGTTACTCTCTCCTGTGCCGGGACGCCGACTGGCCCATCGTCTATGAGCAGGGAGACATCGGCTACCACACCAAGCGGTTCTGCCCCTGGCTTGGGGATGAGAACGTCAAGTACGCCATCACCGGGATGGGATGGATCGCCCGGTGCATGGGCAAGGGCGCCCACGAGGCGGCGGTGAAGCGGTTCATCGATCAGATTTACGGCGACCTCAAGAGGCACGGCGTGGAGAAAGAGCCTCTGGCCCTGGACTTCTCGGACCCTTTCATTGATGCCGCCTTCGAGAAAAAGGGCGTTCAGACCACCGGCGAGGGTTACATGGCCATGCTCGACGCCCGGAAGATCAAGCTCCCGGAGGAGATCCAGTGCCTACGGAACGTGTGCACCATCAGCGACGGCATGTTCGAGGCCCTGCGCAGCAACGTGAGGCCGGGCGTCTCGGAGAATGAGATCCTGGGGGAAGTCTTCCGGGCTTGCTACCGAGCCGGCGGGGAGGTCCACTCCGGCGTCTTCGTCACCTCCGGGCCCTACACCTGGCCGAATCTCCGCCACTGGACGGGCCGGCGGCTCAATCCCGGAGACGTCATCTACATGGACTGCTACAACGCCTCGTGGAACGGCTACAAGACCTGCTATTACCGGACCTTCAACCTGGACGAGCCCAGCAAGGCCACCCGGGACGCCTACCAGCGGGCCTACGACTGGCTCTACGCCGCCATCGATATCATCAAGCCGGGGGTCACCACCAAGGAAATCGCCGAGAAGTGGCCGTCCGGCCCAGAGGTCTGGGCCGACATCGGCGTCATGCACGAAGACCAAACCGCGGGCAACAACTGGGCCCACGGCATCGGCCTCACCCTCTACGAGCCTCCCATGGTGTGGCGGGGATGCTCGCTGGAGCACCCCCAGGTCATCGAGGAGGACATGTGCTTCGCCATCGAGACCCAGGAGGGGGACCACGAGGGACAAGGGGTCCGCATCGAGGAGGTGATCCACGTCACAAAGACGGGGGTGGAGATCCTCTCCAAGTGGCCCGTGAAGGAGATCAGCGTCGTCTCGATCTGAGGACCGCCGAAGACGATCCAGGAGGGCCTTCCGCGACAGGGCGAAACCAGACCACAGGTGGCGGCCGGTCGGAGAAAGGCGGAGGGCTTGCGCAGAACCTCGGCGGATTCAGAGGCAGGGAACGCCTATTGGGGAAAGCGAAAAAAATCTGGTGAACATCCAGAGGGCTTCCCGGAAAGGATTGAGGGATATCGGCGACTACGGGTAAATCCTGCGCCGGGTATCGGCCAACAAGGCCGACGCCTTGACGGATCGGACCTTCCATCATCCAACAGGCGCCCGGTCAACAGGGACAGGACGCATGGCGTGTTTCCTCCCAGACCAGACCGTTCGGGAAGCCCGGTCCTATGAGGAGGCATGTGCGCGGCATCACT
Organism: Nitrospinota bacterium; assembly: GCA_030740135.1. The sequence continues at coordinate 2,157 of JASLXW010000226.1, read as the reverse complement.
GGAAGATCCCCGCGAAGTACAACATCGCAGTGGATATCTGCGACCGGCACGCCGACGGTTCGGGGCGCCGCGCTCTCCTGTGGGACGCCGGCGGCGAACGAAGCGAGACCTTCACCTTTGACGATCTGAAGGTTCTGTCCGAGCGGCTCGCTTGCGGGCTGGCCGGTCTGGGCGTCGAGCCACGGGCGCGGGTCGCCCTGATGCTCCCTCAGACGCCGGAGCACGCGGTCGCGCACATCGCGATCCTCAGGCTCGGGGCGATCAGTGTGCCTCTCTCCCGGCTCTTCGGCCCCGAGGCCCTCCGCCACCGCCTCGGGGACAGCGGGGCCCGGATCCTCCTGACGGACGGCGAGAACGTCGGGAAGGTTCTGGAAATCCGGGCCGATCTTCCGGACCTGCGCCACATCGTCCTCTGCGACCGCGGGCCGCAGCGGCCCGACGACCCCCGGATTACGACCTTTGCGAAGATGGTCTCCCGGAGATCGGGCGGCTTCAAGGCGGCCGGGACCCGGGCCGAGGATCCGGCCCTGCTCGTCTATACCTCGGGAACCACCGGCGCGCCCAAGGGCGCTTTGCACGCCCACCGGTATCTTCTCGGCTACAACGGCGTGGATTACGCCAACAACTTCTTCCGCCCGGACAACCTGTACTGGAGCCCCGCGGACTGGGCCTGGGTCGGCGGGTTGCTCGTGGGTCTGTTCTGCCCGTTGGCGCACGGCGTTCCGGTGCTGGCCTCGGCCGCGCGCTTCGACCCGGTCGGGGCCTTCGAGCGGATGGAGCGATACGGCGTAACGAATACCCTCCTGTCCGCCACCGCGCTGCGCAAGATGGCGGCGCAGGTGGACGAACCGCGGCGGTTCAGGCTGAAGCTCCGGTGCATCTTCAGCGGCGGCGAGAAGGTGACGCCCGAGATCTATCGCTGGACGGAGGAGCGGCTGGGTCTGCGGATCAATGAGGTCTACGGACAAACCGAGGCGAACATCCTGGTTGGCGAGAATGACCCGTTGATCCCGCCTCATCCCGAGGCGCTGGGGAGGCCGTACCCCGGCCATGAGGTGGCCATCGTGGACGACGACGGCAATCCGCTCCCCCCCGGGGAGCTGGGCGTGATCGCCGTAAAGCGAGGAGACCCGGTCATCATGCTGGGCTACTGGAACCACCCGGAGGCGACCGAGGCGGCCTACCGGGGGAAGTGGTTCCTCACGGGCGACCTCGGGACCGAGGACGATAGGGGGCGTATCCGCTATAAGAGTCGGGCGGACGACGTGATCAACAGCGCCGGCTTTCGAATTGGGCCGGCCGAGGTGGAAGGATGCCTCCTGGGCCATCCCGCGGTGGAGCAGTGCGCGGTCGTCGGAGTTCCCGATCCGGCTCGTGGAGAAGCCGTGAAGGCGTTCGTTCGGCCCAAGCCGGGCTACGTCCCGGCACCAATCCTGGCCGACGAGCTGGCCCTTCATGTCAAGAGCCACTTGGGCCACTATCAACATCCCCGCGAGATCGAGTGGGTGGACGAGCTCCCGATGACCGTATCGGGCAAGATCCAGCGCTCTGAGCTTCGGAACCGGCGGCGGAACGCCCGGGAGGCCACGTAGATGCCGGCGACCTCGCCCGCGGAGTGGGGCCGGCGGCTCTCTGACCGGCTCCGCCTCGCGCTGGACTTGAATGGCCTCGACCGCGCGCTTCGCCTCGCCCGCGAGGGAGACGGCCAAGCCCGCAGTCTCGGGAAAGAATATGCCTTGATGTACAAGGGGCTCGGCATCTCGGTCCGGCTCCTGCTGGATCTCCTGGGCGAAACGGTCGCCCGCAGCGAGGCATCCGATCGAGGGCCGGCGAACAAGGCCCTCGCGGAGCTCCTCTTTCGCTTCAGGCGTGAGATGATCGCTCTGCTCATGCGGGCCTACACGAAGGGCGTCGTCCGCCGGGCAATCCAAGACACGCCGGAATCGGTCGGCCCATCCTCGGTCGAGGATCTCGACCGCGACCTGGCCCGCACCGCCCGGCTTCTGGAGGGGGCCGAGGGCCTTTTCTCCGGCGAACAGGAACGTCTGGCGCAGGAAACCGTCCGGGCGATCGAGGCGGCGGACAGGGAGCGGGCCCGGACCCTGATTGACCGAAAAGAGCGGCGCCAGTACCTTTCGCTCCATGACCGGCTGGTTC